>JBCCFQ010000036.1:0-12792 GCA_039029655.1 Pseudomonadota bacterium
CAAAGTGGCTCGGTCCCATTTTGGCCTTACTAACAAGAATAACGTCAGCGAACTCAACCTGGTCCACCAACAAATCAGCAACACTGCGCTCATCTTCCTCACCCAAAGACTCTCCGGTGTCCTGCAGCAGTTGAGCTTCTTCGTAGTCCTTCAAGAAATTCACAGCGTCCACCACGGTCACCATGGTATCCAACGCGGCAACATCAGACAGGGATACGCCGTTTTCATCGGCGAAAGTAAAAGTCTCTGCGACAGGTAATGGTTCGGAGATACCGGTGGACTCAATGAGTAAATAATCAAAGCGACCGTCTTTTGCGAGCTTTGTGACTTCTTCCAACAAATCCTCGCGCAGTGTGCAACAAATACAACCGTTACTCATCTCAACAAGCTTTTCTTCACTGCGATTCAGAGAAACGTCGCTTTGCACAATGCTTGAATCAATATTGATTTCACTCATGTCGTTGACGATCACTGCCACTCTCTTACCTTCCCGATTGTTTAAAACGTGGCTGAGAACAGTGGTTTTCCCCGCCCCGAGAAATCCGGAAAGCACGGTCACGGGGAGTTTTTCTGGTGCGTGGGTCTGCATATCGGGTTCTCTCCTTAGCATCGAGAACGTAATGTTATAACATATCAACATATTGACCCGTGACGGCGAAGGAAGCAAGGCGCTCATTGCAGTTTTTTACCACGCACACCTTGCTCGGCGGATCCGCAGCAGCAGTTAGCACCGAGCTGCGCGATCTGGCGGGCTGCTCCAAGCCGCCCGTCTATGTATTACCGAACGCTTTTGGAACTGACCCACCACCGTGTTGATGAATTTTGCTGCAAGCCACTGGGGGCAAGGCTTTTCAGGAGACTTGGGTGGGCTTCCGAGCAAAGACCGTCTTTGTCAAAGGAAACCAGGCGGACTTCTATACACCCATCAACACGCTAGTGGGTCAGTTTGAACGTTTTTAACGCGCGGGTTCGCATGAAGTACTTCGCAGAAACCATCGCGAGGATGGTTCAGGCTTGCCGATTTTCTTGCTGAAATTCCCCGATTTACACTTGGTTTTGGTCAATTTTTTTCTCAAGATCGTGCTGAGTTTTTCGGGCCTCTTTCAGTAGCCATGCTCTAAAGTTCTGAACCACGCCTCGTTCCAATGCATCCGGGCGAAACTGAACTTGATACTCTGCTTTAGCCCATTCCCCTTCTTCAACCGCGAACGGCGTGTTTAGTTTTCCCTCGTTTATTTCATTTTGAACTAAGGACAAACCGCACAGAACAAAACCCGCATTCGCGTACACCGCTTCCAACGCCTGAACCACCCATTGGTATCGGATTCCTCGCTCGGGATTCGTTGCGCGGTGACCAAAGCGACTCACCCATTCAGGCCACCCTATGTCTTTTGCTTGTACCGCGTAGGCATCGATATGCAATAAGGGAAACCCTTCCAATTCATTCCCCGGCTCTTGGACAATACGTTTCGCGTTTTCAGGGGAAGTAACGGGCAGCAAGTAATCCCGGTACAAAGCATCCCCTGTCTCAAGATCAAAACCTACCCGGCAGTCGGAATCTCCCAATCTTACCGGCACATCTCCAACTCCATTCACACAGAACAAAATGTTTGGGTTGGCTTCTTGGTAGCCGGCCAACCTCGGGAGAAGCCACAGGTCAGCCCAGTCTGAGTCAGCAGTAATATGTATTTCGTTGACCCTTTGGAAGTCCAAGAGGCGAGACACCGTTTCCAACTCTCGGAATGCCGCACTAAGGTGTGCCAAAGCTGGCTTAACCTCTCTGCTCGGGCGGATTCCAGTTCTTCCCCGGACGATAAGTTCGTAACCCAAATAGTCTTCCAGCGCCCGAATACGTTGACCGATTGCAGCAGGAGTCAATGAGAGCTCTTTCGCCGCCGCCTTTATTGATCCCTTGCGTATGGCCAATTCCAAAGCCTGCAAAGCCCTTAGTTGTGTGGGTACCGACATGTAATCAATATAAAGATTTTCTTTAGTTTGATAAAGAATATTTTGCTTGTATAGAAATCGACGAGTGCTGAAAATTGATCTATGCCACAGCTGAAACAAAGGAAGAAATCAAGATGAACCAACTACGACGTTATTTGATCGAGCGGGACATACCTGGTGTAGGGGCCATGTCGGTGGTGGAATTGTGCGGAGCAGCTCGGGCTTCGAATAATGCTATCGAACAAATTGGTTCAGAGGTTCAGTGGCAACACAGCTACGTGGCAGATGACAAAACCTTTTGTGTCTATCTAGCAACAGATGAGGCGACCATCCGGAAGCACGCGGAGATGAGTGGCATCCCAGTGTCCCGCATCATCGAGATCCCTCAGATCATTGATCCACTGACTGCAAACAATTAGTTGGGAAGATCCTGATAGGCAATCTGTCCAGCCACAACGGTCAGTACGACCTTTCCATTCATCAACCCATCAGGATCGTTCTCGGCGACTTGTAGTGGATCAAGACTAAGGGCTGTCAAGTCTGCCCAGCGACCTGGTTCAATCTTCCCAGTCTTCTCTTCAACAAATGCCGAAAAAGCTGGCCAGCTTGTATAGGCGCGAATTGCCTCATCCATAGTAACTGCTTCAGAAGTGTACCAACCATCGTAGGGCTCAAGTCTCTTGTCTCTTCTCGTCACCGAAGCGTGCAGACCATAAAAAATATTGTGATCTGAACCTGGATTGTCGGCGTTGAATATGAGTTTAGCGCCTGACTTTCTCAAAGTTCGCCAGGCATAGGCGCCTTTAATTCGTTCTGGCCCCAATCGGGCCTCGGCCCAAGCTTTGTCCTCTACCGCATGAGGGGGCTCCATCGAGGCAGTTATATTGAGTTCACCAAATCTTGGGAAGTCCAAAGGATGAACGACCTGAGCATGCTCGATTCGGTGACGGCCCTTCGCAACTTCAGGGTTTTTCTTTATGACACGCTCTATAAAGTCCAAGGTTTCACGGTTGCCCGCATCCCCTATCGCGTGTATCCCCACTTGAAAACCGACATTCATCAATTCGGCCACCAAGTCCTGATTAAAGCCATACTCGCCCCCACTTACGCCTTTGTGACCGGGACGATCCGTGTAGTCACTCAATAGTCGTGCACCCCGAGACCCTAAGGCACCGTCGTAGTACGCTTTGATGGATCGCACCATCAGCCGGTCCGTGTCTTCGACACCTGGGCCTTTAGCCAACCATTCTCGCGCCAACCCCTCCTCTCGAACTGACAACATGGCGTAGACCCGGATGGGTAGTTGGTTTGTTTTATCAAGCGCCTGCAGGACTTTTAGTTCCTCTTCATTGATTCCGGCGTCGTGAACCATGACATAGCCATCCTTGGCCATTTGGTTCATGGCCAAAAGTACTTGCTCAGTCATTTGCTCCCGGGTCAAAGGAGGCAGAGCGTTCTCTATAAGAGGCACCGCCCGATTCAAAAACAATCCACTAGGTTCACGATCTGCGCCTAAATACATTTCCCCGCCACGGGGAATCACCGTATCTGCTGTGATGCCAACACGATCCAACGCCAACTGGTTCACCCAGCCAGCAAAGCTATGGAGGCTACGCATAAAAACCGGGTGATCAGGAACAGCCTCTGTAAGTAACGTTTTGTTAGGATAGCGATTGGCCCATGCTCCTTCGTCCCAACCTTGGCCCACAATCCATTGTCCCTTCGGAACGTTCTTTGCGTAGTCGGCAATCCGGGCAACCGCCTCTTCCTCCGTCTCTACACCAAATAAGTCCAAACGACTTAAAGCCTGGCCTAAATTGAATACATGGGTGTGAGAGTCTGTTAAGCCCGGTAGCAGGGTTGCGCCATTTAAGTCCACGGTCTGGGTGTCTTTCCCAACATACGCCATTGCCTCATCTGTAGTTCCAACGTAGTGGATAAGGCCGTTTTTCAATACAACCGCCTGTGCGTCCTGCAGCCAACCCTTGTCGTAGGGTGCGTTGCTGGCCAATTCACCACTGACATCTGGTTCATCCCAAGTAAAGGTGTAGACTTTGCCATTGACCAGCACTAAATCAGCATCGGCCTTGGTGTCGGCTTGTTGAGTTGAAACTTCTTGGTCCGTGTCTGAGCAGGCCACAAGAAAAAGGGTAGCCAATACACAAGTGACGAATCTGTGGGTCACTGATCAATACCACCCATACACATATACTTAATCTCCACATAGTCGTCTAAGCCGTACTTAGATCCTTCGCGACCTTGACCAGACTCCTTCACACCACCAAAGGGTGCCATTTCATTAGAGATAATGCCTTCGTTAATACCCACGATGCCATATTCCAAAGCCTCAGCCACACGCCATATACGACCCACATCTCGGGAGTAAAAATAGCTGGCCAGGCCAAACTCGGTGTCGTTGGCCATGGCGATGACTTCCTCTTCTGTTTCAAACTTAAACAACGGCGCGACGGGACCAAAGATCTCTTCCCTAAACACCCGCATGGAATCATCGACTTTGGTGAGAATCGTGGGTTCAAAGAAACAACTACCCAGTGTTGAACGCTCTCCACCGGCAACCACCGAGGCGCCTTTCTCTACAGCATCATCAACAAATCCAACGACATCATTGCATGCGGTTTCATTGATCAACGGACCGACGGTAACGCCATCTTCAGTTCCATCACCCAACTTGAGCTTAGAAACCGCATCAGCCAGACGTTCCGAGAACGCATCGTAGATACCAGACTGAACAAAAATGCGGTTAGCACACACACAGGTTTGGCCAGCGTTTCTAAACTTGCAAATCATGACACCGGCCACAGCAGCATCCAGGTCTGCGTCATCGAATACGATAAAGGGGGCATTACCCCCCAACTCCATAGAGGTACGCTTAACGGTTTGCGAACACTCCGCCATCAATTGCTTGCCAACGGGAGTGGAACCGGTAAACGTTAGCTTACGCACCATGGGATTTGACGTGAGTTCTGCACCAATTTCACCGGTACGACCCGTGACGATGTTGATCACACCATCTGGGATACCCACGCGGCGAGCAATTTCAGCGATGGCATAGGCCGATAAGGGTGTGGCGTTGGCGGGCTTACATACCACGGTACAGCCTGCCGCCAAGGCGGGCGCGATCTTGCGTGTCAACATGGCATTGGGAAAGTTCCATGGGGTGATGCACGCCACCACACCTACCGGCTGACGTACGCAAACGATGCGTTTGTCACCACCAGGCGCTGGAATCACATCCCCATAGATGCGTTTTGATTCCTCAGCAAACCATTCCACGTAACTTGCACCGTAAGCAATCTCACCCCGGGCCTCCGCCAATGGCTTGCCCTGTTCTGCAGTCAAAATCTGAGCGAGGTCCTCCTGGGCATTCATCATTTCATTAAACCAAGCCCTGAGTAGATTCGATCTAACTTTGATGGGTTGGGCCCGCCAGTCGGACAAAGCGGCGGCCGCAGCTTCAATCGCCCTTCGAGTTTCCGATGTACCACACTTCGCCACCTCAGAGACAACCTGCCCCGATGCGGGGTTGACGATGGGCAAGGTCTCACCGGAGTCGGCATCAATCCATTCTCCGTTAATGAATGCTTGGGTTTGCAGGAGGGTCGGGTCGGATAGGGGAAGGGTCATGAGGGGCTCCCTGTGGTGGTTCCAGTTTGCTTTGCCGCGAAGCGGTGTTTATTGGACTATAGTCTAAAGGCTCTAGGCTCTAGGCTCTAGGCTCTAGCAAGCTAGGCCAGCTTGCAGCGATTGGCCATTGTGTTTAGACCTCGGGCTTCACACAACAGACAAGGCTCCCATAGCCTATAGCCTATAGCCAAAATAACACCGAATGGTATTAGACGAGTCGCCGCCGGGCTGAACCTGAAAGACAAATCAGAAGATTTAACCCCAACCCATAAAGCCCCGGATGAAAACCATAGATCTTGCCGCCGTCCACAAAATCGAAGGGTCCGAAAGCCAAAACCAAGGCGGTTATCACACCAAACACTAACCCTAAGAAAACGGGCTTCGGTTTGAGGTAGTTACTGTGCACACCCAACATGAAAGCCGGCACTAACTGCACCAGCAAATCGAACTTACGATCAATTAAGGACACTAGAGAAGCTTTGTCTTTCAATAGAATTGCTAGCATCACCAAAAGTGTAATCAATACCCATGAGCACACTTTGCCGACAAATGACAAACGGGCTTCGTCTGCAGCGGGTTCGAAGTACTCCCCATAGATATCTTTGGTGAACATTGAGGAAATGGAGAGCATGGCCGAATCTGCCGTCGACATGATGGCGGCCAGCACCGCGGAAAAAATCAAGACGACCAACGCGTAACCCAACAAAGAGTGCTGTTGCACTTCTCTAAACAAAGCGGTTAACGCCTGGTCCGAACTGACACCGGATAAGCCCGACACATAGGCAAGAGCGTAAATACCTGCCAATACTGAAACAAAAATACTGACAAAAGGTAAGAAGGCCATAACAGCCATACTCTTTCTCAAGGTGGACTCGGATCCCGCCGCATAGACCCGCTGAATCGCTTGGGGGTACAAAGCACCACCCATGCCAATGAGCAAGACATAACTGACCCACTCCCGCATGCGTGAAGCGTCCGGTGGCGCGACCTTGGCCACCTCTCCACGACTGATAATTTCCCGAGTTGCGTCACCAATACTGCCAAACTGAACATATAGGAGAAGCAGGAGCAACAGGAAACCCAACATCAACACCGTCCCTTGGATCAGGTCAGTCCACGCCACGGCCCTAAGCCCACCCAAAGTGCCATATACAACAATGATAAGCGCTAGGACCACCACGCCCCAGTTGTAGGCAATGTCACCCGACTCACCAGCCAACCCCTGTAGGGCTCTCCCCATTGCCATGAGTTGCGCCAACAAGTAATTGCACAACACAACAATCATGACAATGGACGCCAGCAAAGCCAGTGGCTTGTGGCTATAACGAAATGCAATAAAGTCCACTGGGGTGACAAAACCGTGTTGCTTAGACAGACGATGCAAACGCAAAGCGTAGGCGAGCAAGAACATGACAATTGCGGCAATACTGTGGACCGACAATATCCAGGGAAACCCAATACGATAGGTAGCACCAGAAAATCCGAACAGGGTATTACCGCTGTACTGTGTCGCGTACAGCGTCATGAGCAGGACGAAAAAACCGAAACCCGATCCCGCCACATAAAAATCATGCAAAGTGTTGGTACGACGGGCTTTGAAACTAATATAACCCACCAACAACAGCGAACTTAGATACAAAGCAATAAAGGCCCATGCAAAAGGCCCGAAGGGCAGTAGCCCGTTCAAGACAGGTCGGACTCGTTGCTACTTGTGGTTAGAAAATTCCATGAAGTAAAAGCACAGGCCAGCACCAAAAAGAACAAAGAAGTCAAAACCCAGGCGGGAAAACCGAAAACCAGCGTGACATCTTGTTTCGGCCAATACCAGGGAATCGACAACACGAACAAACCCAGATAAACCGCAATTTTAGAGTACAGAGTCACCAAGGCAATTCTGTACCGTCATACATCCATACGCCACCAGAATGATCCTGTGTAAGCCCGGATATTACGGACCGCATTCCGGTCACACTGGTTGCTGAGTCGATGTCAGCTTGACCGCCCCCCATATCCGTCTGGACCCATCCGGGGTGCATGGCTACGGCAATGACATCACGCTTCACTAAGTCAACAGACATGGATTTCATGATGGCGTTAACGCCGGCCTTACTGGCTCTGTAGGCGTACAAACCACCAAAATTATTTTTGCCCATGGATCCCAAAATGCTAGTCAGGGTGACAATCTTCTTTTGATCGCTTTTTTCAACGTTGGACAGCAGCAGTTCACTTAAGAGCATGGGTGCAAACAGGTTTATCTTTAAGATGTCGTGCCAGTTGTCCCAACTTGCTCTCCCAAAAGCGTCAGCTTCCAAACCACCATCGGCAAAACCAAACTTACCCATGGTCCCGGCGCAATTGATCAACACATCCACCGGCTTGTCACCCACGGCATCAGCCAGAGACTCCATAGACACCTCACTTGCCACATCTAACTCCAGGGATTCCACATTGGACTGAGATGTGATTCGGCCAGAGTCCCGGGCACAAGCCAGTACATGCCAACCGTCTTCGGCGTATTGTTTTACAAACTCCGCACCCAATCCCCGAGCGGCACCAGTGACTAGTACTGTAGGCATAACCGTCCCCGCTTAATTTAAGAAGCTTTTGCCATAGTCCATGTCCGGCAATTCGAAAAATTCCGCCAAAGACTGGCCAATGTCGGCGAAACTCTCCCGCCCACCCATGGAACCCGGCGTCACACTAGAACCGTAGGCCAGCACCGGAATATTCTCTCGGGTATGGTCACTACCCGGCCAAGTTGGATCGCAACCATGATCTGCGGAGATGATCAGCAAATCCTCGTCCCGCATTTGCGCCAGTAGTCCTGGCAACCGGACATCAAACTCTTCCAATGCATCTGCGTAACCTTCTGTGTTTCTTCGGTGACCGTAGACAGAATCGAAGTCGACGAAATTGGTGAATACAATAGTCCGATCTTTTGCCGACGTTAGCGCATCAAGTGTGGCGTCAAATAACGCGGCGTTGCCATTTGCTTTAATCTTTTCCGTTATGCCCTGCTGAGCAAAAATGTCTGCAATTTTGCCCACACTGACAACATGACCCTCCGCATCAACTAGCTTGTCCAACACCGTCGGTTCCGGCGGAGGCACGGCAAGGTCCCGGCGATTACCGGTGCGTTCATAACCTTGTTCTGTGGTCACAAAAGGTCGGGCAATCACTCTTCCTATGTTGTACTCATCAACGAGTTTTCGTGCGATTGCGCACAGCGACAACAAGCGCCCAAGACCAAAACTCTCCTCATGAGCCGCGATCTGAAACACACTATCGGCGGATGTGTAGACGATGGGCTTTCCAGATCTTATGTGTTCGTCACCGAGCTGGGCGATGATTTCTGTACCAGAGGCGTGACAGTTACCCAAAACGCCGGGTAAATCGCCCAATTGGATAAGTTTATCTAGCAACGCCGTAGGAAATGTGTTTTCCGCTTCGGTGAAGTAGCCCCAATCAAACAACACCGGAACACCGGCCATTTCCCAGTGTCCACTGGGGGTATCTTTTCCACTGCTGAGTTCTTTTGCAAAACCATATCGACCAATAATTCTATTCGGTTGTTCCAACCCCGCGGGAAACTCACCACTACTTTCCTTGGCAGCATGAAGCAAACCTAACTCTGCAAGATTTGGCAGGGCGAGCGACCGGTCTCTAACCATGCAGTGTTCAGCGATATGGCCGAACGTATTGGCACCTTCATCGCCAAACTTGTGTGCATCATCGGTTGCACCGATACCAAAAGAATCCATCACTAAAATAATTGCTCTGCCCATAACTTAGCTCACATATCGATGATCACCGCATCTAAGGTGATTTGAATCATGTCATCGAAGGTTGTTTGTCTATCCATTGCGCTTAATGCTTCTCCAGAACGTATGTGGTCACTGACGGTGCATATGGCAGCGGCTTGAGCGTCAAACTCCGCGGCTAAGGCAAAAATACTGGCGGCCTCCATTTCTACACCCAGAACATTGTATTTTTCCATCAGGTCGAACACTTCAGGCTTAGGGGTATAAAACAAGTCTGCGGAAAAAATGTTGCCTACATGTACTTTGGCAGCACTTTGTTCCGCCACCTCTACCAATCGCTTAAGCAGGTCGTAGCTGGCAATAGCCGCATAGTCGCAATCACCAAACCGCATCCTGTTGACACTGGAATCAGTACAGGCGCCCAAAGCAATGATGACGTCTCGAACTTTGACGCTTGGGTGAACGGTACCGCAACTTCCCACCCGAACAATACGTTTTGCACCGTACTCAGCAAACAATTCATGACAATAAATTGAGCAGGATGGAATACCCATGCCATGAGCCATGACGGAAACTCTTTTGTCTTTGTAGTGTCCTGTGAAACCCAGCATGTTTCTTACATCCGTGACTTGTTTTGCGTCCTGCAGATAGGTCTCTGCGATGTACTTGGCCCGAAGCGGATCCCCAGGCATTAGGATAGTTTCAGAAAAATCGCCAGGTGCAGCATTAATGTGTGTGGACATAAAAACCTCTTGTGAATCCCTTTGCAGCCTATGGTTCGACCTTAACCTGTCGGCCTAGTTCTGGCACGGCTACTTTCTTGTGCTTTTCAAAGTATTGAACAATGGCATCCGCGATACTGATACTTAGGGCGCTTTGCTCGCTCGCAGCCAACATTCCATAACCGTCTCCGCCTGTTGCATTGTAAGTCGTCGTCGCCAGTGAGTACAAAGCAGCGGACTTCACTGGCTTTCCGTCGACAGCAAGCTCCAACAAACGTTGTCCCACGGGCGCCCCCGGATCATAGTTCAGCTGTAGTCCAGAAAATTGTGCAAGGCCGTATTTTAAGCTTAGGCTATATTCCAAGGTGGCGCGCAGTGTATCCCCGGTCACTTGTACAACCACCACCTCGTCTGTGAATGGGAAAACATTGCTCAGCATCTCCACTGTCACATCACCCTGATTGAGGTCCGTGCGAATGGAACCCGGACCGATCATGCCCAAATCTGCACCACCGGACTCCTTAATGGCGTCCGCCAAAAGGTTACCAATATTGGATTCTTGATTGTACTGGCGAAATGCCGGCGCCATTAAATGACCCACTACTCTATTAAGTTCTGGGTGATTTTCCCGGGCATTTTGTATCAACTTCGACACAGCTTTGTCTTCCGGCAGTTTTGCCGAGTCCACAGGAAGCAGTCGGCTTCGCACCAGAGCTACGTCACCTTTTTGGCTCAATCGAAATACAGCTTCCCCCAAATACTGGCCCTGACCAAAGGTTTGCCCAATCCAAGTACCCGTTTCCGGATGCTCCACCAGCTGCCAGAGGCCATGATCGGAATGACCACCAATGATTAGATGAACACCTGTTACATCACCCGCCAGATCATAGTCTTCTTGAAAACCCCTTTGAACATTCTTATCGGTAGCCTTGTTAGATTGCATTGGCGCAGTCTGATTTTGATGAGTGAGTACAACAACCATGTCTACTTCTTGAGATAACTGATTCGCCAACTGTTGCACTATGGGAGCAGGTGTACGAACTTCCAAACCCAGTCGATTGGCCTTCATAGTGGCATTAGTAAACGCATCGACACCAATTACACCTATGACGCCAATTCGGATACCATTCTTTTGCAAAATCGTGTATTGCTGGGCAAAGTTAATGTCAGTACCCTGGTAAAAAATGTTAGCACTCAAAAACGGAAACCTTGCTCTTTGCATGACCTGCCGTAAAACACGCCAACCATACTCGAATTCATGATTGCCAATATTGACTGCGTCATAATCCATAGCGCTATAGATATCGAAGACTAGTCGCCCCTGGGTGACTTTGGATAGAGAGCCCGTAAATATGTCGCCTGCATCGAACAAGAAACTCGTTTCTGATTCCTCGCGTCGTTGATCAATCAAAGAAGCCAAGAATGCTATACCTCCGATTTCATCGATATCGTCGTCCCAGTACGCAGAAATGGGGTCGTAGACACTCTCAATATCATTGGTGAATAACACGGTAAACTCGCGATCCTGCCCTTTGACCGGGAGGCAGATCAACAGAGTCAGGACTAGGACAGCAAAGTGGTGGCGATTCATACGTAGCTAGCAACAAAAGTTTTGTTGTATCTTAGCATCGATTCTCCTCAACCTCGGCGACACCCAACATGAAGAAGCAACCCAATTCCGACTGGTGCTTTGTTTGCGGACGTAAGAACCCTGTGGGTCTGCAAATGTGCTTTTACGACAACGACAAAGACGAGGTCTTTAGCGACTACGCGGTCCCTGCCCATTATCAAAGTTATCCAGGCGTAGTCCATGGTGGCATTGTGGCGTCCATGCTGGACGAGGTTGTGGCGCGTGTGTCCATGATTGAGGATCCCCATCGATTTATGATGTCGGTAAAATTGGAGGCCAAGTATCGTCAGCCCGTGCCTACTGAAACACCCATACGGATCGAAGGCAGAATTATTCGTCTCAAGTCTCGCCTGGGCAAAGCGCAAGGCCGAGTGTTGTTGCCCGATGGCAGTGTGGCCTGTGAGGCGGAAATGAGTCTGGCTAATATTCCGACGGAAGTCATGGGTCCCGAGAAATTGGCGGAACTGGGCTGGCGAATCGACAAGTAGTTCTGTGCTCCACCGGGCATCCCAGGTAGAATGCGCCAGCGCTTTCTTGCGCTTTTGTACCTACTCCCGCTGGGCGATGGATTTATAGTTTGACATTTAAGTAGCTTTTTTGGAGGACAAACGTGAAATTTGATACCAAAGTCGTGAGAGCCGGCATCGAACCAGATCCAACCACTGGATCTATTGTTCCCGCGATATATGAAACCGCAACGTTCGTTCTTCCAGAGGTGGGACGTGATCTAGGTTTTGATTACACACGCTCTTCGAATCCGACGAGACAAGTGCTGGAAGACAATCTTGCAGCCATTGAAAGCGGTGACTATGGCGTGTCTTTCGCCAGCGGCATGTCCGCCGTTGACAGCTGCATGAAACTTTTGAGCGCAGGAGACCACGTGGTCTGCTCCGATGATGTTTATGGAGGCGTGTCACGACACTTTAACCAAGTGCTGACCCGGTACGGCTTGGAATTTACCTATGTCAACACATCAGAGCCTGAAAAGGTTGAGGCGGCCATCAGACCAGAGACCAAAATGCTGTGGGTGGAAACTCCAACCAACCCGCTTATTAAGGTAACTGATGTGGAAGCTATGTCCCGCATC
>JBCCFQ010000037.1:0-12789 GCA_039029655.1 Pseudomonadota bacterium
CCGAAACCTTAGCAACCAAACTCGGTCGGTCCGTTCTGGGTCGTATTCCGGCTTGGCTCATCAAGGCCATTGTGGGTGTGGAGCGATCTACCATTTTGTTGCTGGGCCAACGTATTAGGCCCACTCGAACAATCGAGTTGGGATATCAATTCAAGTTTCCCAATCTTGCGAGCTGCTTAGATGATTTGTTGAAAGACAGCGAGGTAGACCGCACGGAAGTCGCTGGAGGTGCAGGTCAGCAATTCTCTTGACCTGTGGCGAAGCAAAAAGGGTGGCAGTGACTTGCGTCGATCGATGTTTTTTCGAAGTAGGTTTAATGATGCAAGTGACTGGCACCCACGGTCCGAGTGAGATGTGGCAATATGGGGCAGGCTAAAATGAGCTTGCCGCTTTGCCCTTTGTGGGCGATAGAACTAAAAGCGGTCGGAATCGATAGAGTGATGGAGACAGCTATGAAGATCAACAGTCGCGCGCTTGTTCTTTGGGGGTTTTATTTCGGTTTCTTGATCTACGCCATGAGTGCCTATTGGCATGGGTCCATGTTCGCGTTTGGCGGCCCATTCGGCGCATTGAAATTGGCTACATGGATATTGCTGGTTGGTTTTCTTTTTTACAGTATCTATTGCAGCCTACGGGAGGATTTGTTTCGCACCATTGGTGCCATATGGCAATTTCATTGGGGGCGACAAATCGGCATAGATCTCTATCTGGGGCTTTGCATTGGTCTTCTTATCATTTACGTTCATGAGGGGTTAACAGCCACGCTTATTTGGCTAATACCAACCCTGGCATTCGCCAACCTATCGATGCTGCTTTACGTGGCAATGAATTTCGATAGCATCGTCTCACGACTCGCACTATTGTAGACTTGCCGATTGTTTAAAATATATGGGTAACTGGTCTAGAGACACTGGGCTAAGCGAAGTTGTATTGAATCCTCACCCGAATTCGCTCTTGTTGTATCATGAACCTAAAAATATCTTAGGACACACCACTATGTATCGACTTGCGACTCTCCTAGCAATGAGCTTTTTTTTATGCCTCACCGCGAGTGCGGATGAAGGGATGTGGACCGTGGACAACTTCCCAGCGGAAAAGGTTAAGGAAAAGTACAATGTGAATATCAGTAAGCCATGGTTGCGCCGGGCCCGGCTGTCTACGGTGCGACTTGAGAACGGCTGTACCGGTTCATTTGCTTCTTCCAGTGGCCTTGTCTTGACCAACAATCATTGTGTCTGGAGTTGTGTCCGTAACCTCAGCACCGATGAGCGAAACCTCTCCGATGAAGGGTTCTTGGCAGCTAGTCGAGGAGAGGAAATGCAGTGTCCGGGGCAACGAATTTCCGTGCTGGTGGATTTTGAAGAGGTGACCGCCAAAATTGCGAAAGCCACCAGAAGCTTGTCCGACAGCGATGCCAATGAAATACGCAAACAAGAACTCACTCGACTTGAATCCCTATGTGAGACTAAGTCTCGAGACAAACACAGTTGTGAAGCTGTTTCGCTTTACAACGGTGGTCAATACTTCATTTATGAATACAAGCGCTACGATGATGGACGTCTAGTCTTTGCGCCAGAGTTGGACATTGCAGCCTTCGGCGGTGATCCGGACAACTTCAATTTTCCTAGGTGGAGCCTGGATTTTTCTTTTTTGCGAGCCTACGAAGATGGCAAACCTGCCAAGACACCCAACTTCTTGCACTGGCGAGAGAAGGGCCCCAAAGCGCGGGAGCCGATTTTTATTACCGGTCATCCTGGCTCCACAGACCGTTTGCTCACGGTGTCTCAACTCAAGTTTCTTAGAGACGTAACGATTCCGTCCTGGCTGCTCCGATATGCTGAGTTTCGCGGCCGAATGATGGCGTGGCGAAACACCAGCGATCAGGCAGCGCGCACGGTACAGCAACGTATTCTCGGTTATGACAACGGGCTTAAAGTACGCTCCAAAGAACTAAAGGCGCTGCAAACGGATCGTATGATGGCGTTGAAGGCGGCTGAAGAAAGTGCAATGCGCGACGCGATAAACTCCGATCCAGATCTCAAGGCAAAATACGGTGATGCATGGGATCTTATCGATCAATCTGTCAGTACCTATCGTGACATGTACGATGAGCATCTTTTCATTGAGAAGTCTGGTGGCATGACGGGATCGCTGTACGGTTATGCTCAGACCATTGTGCGCGGAACTCAGGAGATCGAGAAACCCAATGAAGAACGATTCCGCAGATATACTGATGCGGCGTTGCCGGGCGTTAAAGCCGGCTTGTTTGCGGCACGACCAATCGATAAAGAGTTTGAAAAACTCCAGCTCGAATCCTCATTAGAGAAGATGCGTCAGTGGCTTGGTCCCGATAGTGCTTGGGTAAAGACAATCCTAGGAACCGAATCACCACAGTCGGTGGCTAATGCGCTGGTGTCAGGGACTAAGCTGGATGATCCGGAGTACCGCAAATCTCTTTGGGACGGGGGTGTGGAAGCGGTAAACAATAGTGACGATGCCATGATCCGTCTTGCTGCAGCCATCGATCCGGGAGCAAGAAAAATTCGAAAAGAATACGAAGACAACGTTGAAGCGTTGCGCGTGCGGGGCGAGGAGAAAATCGCCGACGCACGCTTTGCACTCTATGGCACGGAAACCTATCCCGATGCAACGTTCACGTTGCGTGTGACCTATGGTTCGGTTGAGGGTTGGGAAGAGCGTGGCGAGGGGATCGCGCCGTTTACACACTTAGGGCGCCTCTTTGAGCGTGCCACCGGACAGTCACCCTTTCGCGTACCGGATACTTGGTCAGTGGCGCGAGACACGTTGGATATGGATACGCCGTTTTGCTTTGTGGCAACCACCGACATCACTGGCGGGAATTCCGGTAGTCCTATGGTTGCTGCCGATGGGTCATTGGTTGGTCTCGCATTCGATGGCAACATCCATTCCATCGCCGGCGACTACTGGTTCGACCCAATGTTGAACCGCACCGTGGGCGTGAATGCAGCAATCATGTTGGAGTCTTTACGCAAAGTTTATGGTGCCAATGAACTGGTGGGTGAGTTAACGTTGGTGGAGTAAATCGGGTGCAGCGGGCTCCGGGTTTGATCCAAATTCCTTTCCCGAATGGGGTAGACCACCCGTGAGCCATGTATTCTTGTTAGCTATGACAAGGCTGATTTGCAGAACAGTGGGCGTCTCCGTTGGGATCACTTTGCTGACCGCTTGCTATATTTCAAACGACCCGGTGACAGACTTCGGTTATGCGGCTTGGTCGGGGACCGAACCAGCACGCGACTGGACTCTGGCAGCGGAATTGGCCGTCGCGGAAACAGATTTGATCAATCAAACACCGACTGACGTTAAAGATTTTTGTCCCGTGTATGCAAGTCTTTCGTCCCGTGACAAAAAGCGCTTTTGGGCAGGATTGCTGTCTGCCATGGCGAAGTTTGAGAGCAACTTTGAACCCAGAACCGCATTCACGGAGACCCTGCGAGACAGTAAGGGCAACAATGTGGTCAGTCGTGGCTTACTCCAGATTTCTTTAGAGAGTGCCAATCAGGCTCGGTATGGATGCGGTCCGCTAACTGCTAAGACGTTGCACGACCCAGCGACCAATTTATCCTGCGGTGCCCGGATTCTGTCAAAGTGGGTACGTGACGATGGTGCGATTTCCCATGCTGAGAGCCCTATCGCCGGAGGCGGGCGGTACTGGTCCGTCTTGCGACCAAGTAATCAGAATCTTAGAAAAATCAAGAGGCTAACTCTCAATTTCGAATTTTGTGTTTTGTGAGTGGGTCACCAACGTCACAACTCAAAGCGTTCTCTCAGAAACTCAGCGATACCTTCCTCATCGTGGTGGCCAATGACTGCGGTTGCGGCGGACTTGATATTCTCTTTGGCATTCTCCGGTGCGTAACATTCGTCTGCGGCTTCGAACATGCTGAGATCATTGTCGTTGTCGCCAAAACAAATGACGCGCTCCAGCCCAAGTAACTCTTTCAGCGTTTTAACTGCGCCGCCTTTGGATGCATCACTGTGATGGATATCCAACCAGCGTCTACCTTCACCCTCCCAAGCATCACCCGAGTAGGCAACAATATTGGGCTCGTGTTTAACAGCTTGCAGCACAGCGTTAATGGCGTCGCCGGGTCCGATGGAATTTATGTGAGTAATGGACGCATGTCGCGGAAGCAGAGATAGATCCCGCAGGTCAATACGTTCATGAGTCGAGAAGTATTTCACTAACTTTTGTTCCATGCTGGAATGCAATGGGGGGTGGTAGACCGTAGATTGTTGGTTCTCACCCAAGGTAAAAACAAAAGGTGTTAGATCTTGGCGGATACAGGCGTGTACCACATGATCGAGCTCCTGAGCCGTCAACATGGCGCCGCTTGAGAACCGCTGCTGGTCGGGATGCCAAATCATAACGCCATTCTTGTAGGCTTGTGGCAGCTCAAACCCATGTCCTTCCAGTACCGCTCGTGCGCTGTGGAGAGTTCGGCCGGTGGCGACCGTGTAGGCGATGCCACGTTTCGACAGTAGCCTTAGGGTTTCACTGGTGTAATCAGATATCTCCGACGCTTCATTGAGAAGCGTGCCATCCAGATCAAAAACGATGATTTCCATGCAAGCGAGAGCCAAAAATACGACAGGGGTAGTCTCACCCGTGTGTCACGTGGATGCAAGGTGGAAGGTGTAAAACGGAGGGTTGTGTATACTTCTCCGGTCGCCAAAGAAAAAATCCAACAATCCGCGACTGGAGGGGCCATGCAGCAAACCACCGTGGTAACTGACGAACGTTCAATCACCAATACCAAAGTACTGGTGATCAGCTTTGTTGCGTGGACGTTGGCCAACATGGATCAAGCCTTTTTTGGCTACGCCATACCCGGCATTCTTGAAGAGTTTGGTCTGCCCCTGGAAGCCATGGGCGTCATTTTGACCATTTCCTTTGTGATTGCCTCGGTGATGTTGCTGTTTGCTGGCACGGCTGCAGATCGATATGGGCGTGGTCCTATGTTGAGTCTTTATCTAGCCGTTTCCGCATTGTTGGTTGGCATGCAAGGGGTGGCGGGTGGCGTGATCATGCTGACAATTTTCCGCTCTCTTGGGTTTGGTATCAGCACCGGTCTTTCGCCTATAACTAATGCATACGTGGTGGAGAACGTTGTGCCTCGACTGCGTGGTCTGGCCATGGGTGTTTTACAGTGTGGTTACCCGCTGGGATGGTTCTTGGCGTCCATGTTTGCTGCCCCGTTGCTGGCATCCCACGGTTGGAGGACCATGTGTTTTGCCGCGTTCTTAGTTATTCCCGTTGCGGGGTTGTTTTATTGGATGCTACGGGATGCGCCAGATATATCGCCACCACAACAACAGGAAACAAAAGAAAACCGATTCAAAACACTTTTTTCTAGAGCTCATCGAAGAAACTCCTGGGCCAGTATCGTGACTTATTTTGCGTTTGGCGGTGCTTATGCAGGATCAGCGTTTTTCTTTCCGACGTACTTTACCGAGGTACGTGGCTATACACCGTCCCAAGCAGCAAGTCTGGTGGGGCTATCTAACGGTATTGGTATTGTGGGTTATCTGTTAGCCGCAGTGGTAGGGGAGTATGTTCTGACCCGACGAACAGTGTTTGTCACCTGGGCGTTAGGTGGCGCTGTGGCATTGGCCGGTCTGATGTGGCTACCCGATAGTCACACCGAAGACGTTTTCTGGTATGCACTCACCGCTGCCTTATTTTATGGTTCTTTGGCTGTGTTGCCCGTTTTGGTTGCAGAGATCTTCCCACAAGAGGTCAGAGCCAGTGCGTTGTCCATCTGTGCTTCCGCGCCACTCAGCTTAGGGTTTGCGGTGTTTCCACTGATTGTTCCATTGGTAGTCGGTCAAGTTGGTTGGGCTATGGGTTTCACCGTAGTGGTTTGTCCGTTATTGGTCATAGCCACACTAGCCGCTTTGTTCTTGCCAAACCGTCGGTCAGGAATGTCTCTGGCGGAGCGAAATGGCTAGGGACTACACAAACACGTCGCCAGGGTTAGTTGCTTGCTCTCTCGTCTTAAACAAAATGGTGATGTTATCCAGCACGAAACTGTCTAGGCGACCCGACGTGTCCCCATCGCTGTCCCTCGACTCAATGAACAAAGTGTTTTGTTCACGCAAAACCCCTGGATTGATAAGCAAGCTATGGGTTTGCCATTGATTTAGACGCACCACGATAAGTTCGGTTTCTCTCAGAAGTTCTATGCTTGTGGTAAGACCGCCAAACACATCGGTGCCGTTTACTCGCAAAATGTTTCTGCGGTGCTGAACCCCAAATGACTGAAATTGAAGTATGGCGTGCTGGTTTCGATCAACGCGCGCTGTCTCAAAAGGGAATTCCTTGGATGGGCCTACAAACGGAGCTGAGGCTTCTCCTCCTTGGGTCTCGTCCGCTGCGCCAAACTGTTGCCGTACTCCTTGTATCACAGTGAAGTCTGTTGCCATCGTGGTTCTCCATGGTTGGCTTAGACACAAGTGTCTCTCTTTTTCACCGAGCTGGATGTCAACTGTCGGACAGATAGCGCAAAAAACGCTTGTTTTGGATGTCAAAGTGTCTAAAGAGACCCCGACACGAGGACGCCGTCAACAATCACAGCCTGGGGTTTGGTCTTGTGTATGTCATACCGATCGACCTCAAACAAATTTTGATTTAAGACCAGTAGATCGGCTCGATGACCCACAGCAATGGTTCCAAGCTCATCAGATCTCCCCAACTGGTAAGCGGCGTTACCGGTATATCCATTGACCAAATCAGCCCTTGGCACTCTGTCACTCAAAGGTGGCATAACGGGACCGTTGGCTGGCACCCCGATGTCTTGTCGATTGTGTCCCATCTGCATGCCCAAAAATGGATCGGACCGTTGTGTTTGCCACTCGTAAACGCTGGTATTGTCGCTGGAGAAAGTCACCAGGGCGCCGTCACTGATCAAAGACTGTGCTCTTTGCATCTGATTAACTGCGTCCCCGATTCCTTTTTCGACCCAAGATGCCTCGCCGCCTACCCACCAGTGAGGTGTGAAGTTGCCAACGACGTTGAGCTTTTTAAACCGAGGAAAGTCTGTGACTTTGACCACCTCCAAGTGGCAAATGGCCATCCTTATCTTGGGAACACGCCCTAGAGACTGATGGGCACTCTCGATGCCATCCAAGACGGTTGTAACCGCCCGATCACCCACCGCATGAACGTGCAGATTGAGATTCTCCTCGTCCAAAGCCAAAACCAAGTCTCGTATCTGTTCTTGGTTCAGTAGTGCTTCGCCACTGTTGCCCGGTGTATCCAAGTAATCATTTGATATGGCTGCCGTCCGGGTCTCCAACACACCGTCAAAAAAGACCTTTAGAGTGTCTATGCGAACATTTTCGCTGTTAAAATCTGCACCCAACTGCTTGAGTCTCTTAATAGCATCTTCATAGTCATTTGGTACGTAGAGGGTGTAGGAACCATGGTATCGAACCGGTAGCAGACCTCTTTTGTCTAACCGAGCCACGGCACCGTACACTTCCCGGTCCAAGCCGAAGTTGCCAGCATCGAAAACCGTGGTGACGCCTACGCTTCTAAAGTAATCGAGATACTCTTTCAATACGACTTCCACCTCCGGTGTGATTTTTAGGAAGTTGTTCATAAAAACAGAAGCAGCAGATTCAGTGATCCAACCGGTGGGTTCTCCCGTTTCATTCTTTTGATAAAACGCGAAACCGGGTACCAGGTCAGGCGTATCTTTGGTGACATTTGCTTGTTTGAGTGCCGCCGAATTGGCCCAAACCGTATGCGCCCATGCGTCGTAAAGAATCAGTGGTCGTTCTGATTCGATTTCATCCAAGTCTTTTTTGTTTGGTCCGAATGCATCAAAAATCTCGTTTTCCCAGAACCCGCCAATAATCTCTGAGCGGTCCGGGTTTTCATCCACCATTTTTTTGATTGCGGCCATGAGCTCGTCTTTGTTTGACGCGTCATCAAGTAACAATTGGTCGTGGGTCAGGGCTACCAGTCCCGGATGGGTATGGCCGTCGATCAAACCGGGTATGACCAATTTATTCCCCAAGTCATAGGTCTGGGTCGCTGGGCCAACTAGGTCAGATGGGTTATCCCCCACATAGATAAAGCGTCCGTCCCTAATCGCCACGGATTGGACCCAGGCGTTTTCCACATTACCGGCATAGATTTTTCCATTAAGAAAAACACTGTCGGCGAATTGGGGACTCGTTGTGCAGCCCAGGCTGCTAATGAGCAACAACAACAAAAGCGTTTTTCTAGTTCTCACCATGGGCGCTCCCAAGACTGTTGTAAGCGGGTGTAGGGTAGTGAGGCTATTGCTCCACCAACTCAACCCGACGGTTTTGCTCTCGCCCCGCGTCACTTGAATTCGTGAACACCGGAGACAAAGGCCCAACACCGGCGGACTGTAGACGCGCCGAGTCTATGGCATAGTCTATTAGCAAAGCTTGCCTAACGGCTTCTGCACGATCGGCCGACAGTTTCATGTTGTAGGCGAAAGTGCCCGTGGCATCCGTATGGCCAACCACATAAAAACGCTTGTCCACGTTCGCATTTAGCAGCTTGGCGATTTCTTCTAGTGCGGGTTTCGAGTCAGGTTTGAGGGTGGCTTTGTCGTGATCGAAAAATAGCCCATATAAAACCGTTCGACCGTTTTCCTCTAGGTCCTTGCCCATCGCCTGGGCGTTGGCCGTCACCAAACCAACTTCAGCTTTTTTGGTTTCCACTACCGTAATCAGTGTGGCGACTTCTTTGCTGGAGTGTTGTTCTAGACTGACCAAGACATAAATAGTGTCTTCTGCTCGTTCTTTTACACCGAAAACGGCACCCGTGCCGCCGGAAGTGGAGGTGCCTGAAACGAGTTTGCCCACGGCCCCGGGTGTGCCCCAGGGGTTTTCTTTATAGTAAATACCGAGCCAGCCACTGCCGCCCACGTTCTTGCCCACGTTGCGCTCTGGCACCATACCTTCAGCGATAATCTCAAAACCGGCATTCTGCAGCGCTTCTTTGTAGTTGAGCCAAACCTCCGGATGGGTGCGTTCATCCTTAAGAGAATAAAAATTGCGTGTCACTCGACCTTCAACATCAATCCAGTCCCCAATCTTTCGATAGCCTGTGACTGGACCTATGGGGACACGGTAGGGGAGGTAATTGTCAGTCTTACACCATTCCAACACGGAACCGGGGTAACGGGTAATGGCGCCATGATCCTCGCAGCCGTCCGCGTCGTTCGCCAGTGATTCTGTATTCAAAGCCACTGTTAAGAAAATGAAAATTGTCAATGATTTCATTGGCACCTCCCAGAAATTTGACTAGATCACATCAAATCTCACGAGGGGCGTCAATCTAAAGCAAAAAAACGGGGCGCCGAAGCGCCCCGTATAGCTAGTCGATGAGTAGCTTTTATTCCATGCGATAGCTGATTCTGCCGTAGAAGAATCGACCAACGTTGTCAAAAACACCACTTCCGGCACCCGTGCCGTTTAGGCCAAAAGGTAGATCTTCATCAAGCACATTGTCGATACCAAACGACAGCGCAACGTTGTCGGTGGCATCCCAACGGGCATGAAGGTCATGATAGAAAGTAGACTCTGTTGACAATGGAGTTTGCGCATCGGGGTTTACTTCAACATCTTCGATATCCAGACGCAGTTGGCTATCCAGGTAGCGGATCGACCAATTTAGCGCTAAGTTATCTCGGTAGTAGCTGACGTTGAACTGACCTGCTAACTCAGGATCACCCAGTCCGCCTGCATCTTGTTCTCCAGACAGAGGGTCAGACTGAAACGGGAAGTCAGTTAGATCATCGAGATAGGTTGCGATCATTTGCAAACGCAATGTGTCATCACCTACACCAAACTCATAACTGGCTTCTACGTCCACACCAGACGCGGTCAAACCTGCGATGTTTTGCTGAGTTTGCACGATCAACGTAATGTTGTTTGTTGCATCACGCGAGATGAGCGGGCAGAACTCATTATCTAGCCCAGTCGTTGCGTCAACGCAGCGATTTAGGATGTCTTGTGCAGCGGCAACGTCGATGGCGTCGTCGATGGTGATGTCCCAGTAGTCAATGGCAATTCCTAAGCCATCGATTGGATTCAACACCAATCCCAGTGTGAAGGATTCGCTTTCCTCAGCTTCCAGTCCTGGGTTACCACCTTGTAGACCTTCCCGTGTGACTTGGTCTTGAGCATCAAACCCAACAGGGATTCCCAAGGCACGACAGTTGGCTTCGCGAGTGGCTCGACCGTTGACGCCTAAGTCCAGACGATCTTCACTACAGGGATCCAAAACGGCGAAGAAGGTTTGGTTCTGTGGGCCGAACAATTCACCAATATTCGGTGCTCGGATGGCTTCAGAGTAGGTACCGCGGAAACGCACGGCAGGGATAGGCGCATATTCGACACCCGCACGCCAGGTGAAGGTATCACCGATGGTCGAGTAGTCCGAGAAACGTGCTGCCAGGTCTAAGCTTAGAGAGTTGGCACCTGGTTTGTCGTTTAGAATCGGAACACTGATCTCACCAAAGATTTCTTTGACGTCGAATTCACCAGCTTCTGGTTGCAATGCGTTACCGAAGGTGAGTCCTAAGGCATCCAGTGCATCAGGAAGGTCTTCACTGGATTCTTCACGGTACTCAACGCCCGCCGCAAAACCAAGCTCACCCGCAGGTAGCTCAACGATGCTGCCAGTCACGTAAGCGTTAAAGACAAACTGATCTAGCACAGCTTGACGAACCGCTGTGGTAGAAAAGTAGTCAATGGCCTCTTGACTTACCGCACCCTCACCAAACAAGTTGACAGGTACACAGGCGCCAACGATGGACGCATCAAGAGACCGACCAAGGCTAGCGTTGGTTGAGGTGGGATCAAGCGTGTGGCGACAGACAGTTTGACCGGTCGCTGGATCGATTACCGCATCCGCAGCCGCAAAAAACCGTTCATTGATTCGGTTGAAGGTATTAAGCTGTTGAGACGTTGTTCGACCATAAACCACATTGGCTTCGTAGCTGAATCGATCATTAATAGGACCGTTTAAGCCAACCACAACTCTTGAAGTTTCCCGCTCGTTATCCTGGCCTCGGAGTCCCGCGTCGACATTAAATCGGTTTAGGTTGAAGCCGGTGGAACCCGCATCCGTCAATACCTGTGCCAGGTCTGGCATGATGAAGGCGTTGTCACTAGGAATTGTCAGGTTGAAAAAGTTGAAGTGAGGTTGACCTGAACCCTTAGCACGAGAGTTGACGTACTTACCTTCAACATGAAGGTTGTGGCCTTGCCACAATTGATAGTCAAACATCGTGGCAAAAGAGTAGCGATCTTGGGGCGTACTCAAGTTAACGAATGACTGAAGGTCCAAAAAGTCACAGCCATTACCACACTCTGAGGAACCAAAGTTGGTACCGGGGTTGGCAGGCCGGAAGCTATTGGGTGCATCAAAAACATAGTTGGTGCCGCCAGCGCTAAAGTATCCGCCGTTTGTGATAATCGACAAGCCGGCATTCGCTGTGATGACTTCGTCAGGAATACCGTCGTTGATTACGTTCCCGTTTGCGTCAACGGAATCACCGTCCGACAGGTTGTTAACCGTTCGGTATGGTGGGATACCTCTATCTGCGGCACTAAGAGCGCCTACGGTGCTGTATTCAAAGGCAAATACGGCGTTGCCCCGGCCTTCGTTGAAATCAAAGCCCAGCAGCATGTCGACGCTGGAACGTTCCAAGTCATCCTGAGAACGACCCGTTTGCGCGTCAATCTGAAAGCCGTTGAAATCATCTTTAAGAATAAAGTTAACAACACCGGTTACCGCATCGGCGCCGTAGGTTGCTGATGCGCCACCTGTCAGTACTTCGACTCGTTCAATCAAACCAACCGGGATGGAATTCACATCGACGGCGGCGGATCCGATAGAGCCGGGTACATGGCGTTGTCCATTGACCAGCACCAAAGTTCGAGCGGTACCGAGACGGCGCAAGTCCAATAGATTAAGACCTGCCGTGCCGATGAATCGATCCGAGTTTTGAGTGCCGAAGGTGGTGCCCAATGCCGGGAGTTCATTGAGTAAGTCACCAATATTCACCGATCCCGATACCTCAATGTCTGAGGAGTCGAGCACAGTAACTGGGTTAGGTGTAACGAGAGTGTTGCGTTGAATGCGGCTTCCGGTAACCACAATCTCATCTAGGCCCTCGGCTTCATCGCTTTCCTGTGCTGCGACGGTATGCCCAAGTCCCAGCGCCAACGCAACGGCGCTTGAGAGTACAAAGTTTTTCATCCTTTTCTCCCCTACTTCATAGGTGTGTGGAGTCATTTTTTTCCGGTAGCGCTGGGTATTCGCGACCACTGCTGGCTGGCTTATTAATTGAGCAATCGAGGTTTTAAAACCACGGTTACTCAGTCAATGTGTATATGTAAGGCCAACGTACGAGGGTTATTGATCACAAAACACCGGTTGCTAAATTCCGGGTTTGTGTTGATGCTACCGGCGAGGGTAAAAATGAGAAGTGAATATCTTGCGTTCGTATCATAAATGCGACCAACGGAATCGGCCGCGAATAAATCGATAACAAATAAAGTCTTACGATGGATTCACGTGTCTGTTCAACGCAAATGTTGTTCAGTTAAAACAAACCCGTGTGAGTTTTATCCGCTTATCTGTTGTTGTGAATCGGCAGCTGTTTTTTTTATCCGTGTCGGGTTATGACCAATTACGACACAAAAATCACAAAAGGTGGACACTCATTTGTTTACTTTGTCTGTATATTGTCG
>JBCCFQ010000038.1:0-12620 GCA_039029655.1 Pseudomonadota bacterium
CCCTGGAGTAGATCGCCCGGTTTTTGACCTAGAGAAGCTTCTAAGTCAAAACCTGTCACTCGGGTATATCCCTCGTTTACCCATCGAATTCTTCCGATGGCATCAGTGATCACCACCGCATTGTCGGTATACTTGGCAACCAGGGAGAGCAATTTTGATTCCTGTTCAGAGAATACTCTTTGTGTAATGTCCATATGGCTGACGACACAACCTATAGAGCCAGAACCAAAGTCAACTGGGGACATTCTCGCCTGAAACCAAAGCTCTAGCTCGGGCGTCGAACACTCATAGTCCATTTGGTTGTATCGGTCTTTGCCGGAGATGATGTTTTCAATGGCGGTTTTGGCAAGTCGTGCTGAGTCATCGGCCGCGTTTTCGCACGATTCGAGATAGTTGCTACCGACGGTGCAACTTTCGTCCCCACCATTCCTCTTGGCAAAGTTCTCCCATGCCAAATTCGTTTCTATGATGGTGCCTTTATGGTTCAATATTGCGATATGAGAGTCCATTGAGTCCAGGGTCGCTCGCAATAGTTTTTCTTGTTCTTCCTTCTGGCCGACAGTTTCTTGAAGTGCTTTTGTGCGTGCTTCCACCCGTGCTTCCAAATCACGGTTGAGGTGACGCAGCTCGGAAGATCTACGCAACACCATCCAAACAGATAGGCTCAGCAAGCACAACAAACCAATCGCAGCACCAAATAGCACAACCCGCCAGGCCTCAGCCACCTCACTTCGTTGGGTGTATTTTTCTGATGACACTGCTCTATTTCGATGAATGCTTTCCGAAACAGCAGAATTCACTATGGACTGGGACAACGCGTCCACTCTTCTCAGGGAGTCGAGAATCAAAGTCGTGTGTCTGTACATGACTTCGTCAGATGCTGACCCGGTTTTCTCGCCCTCTAGGATCAGTGCTTCCAACTCGCTGGTTACGTTCGAGTCCAAGGAAAACGAGAGTTTCAGTAGACTTTCCTCCAGCCGGCGAAACGCAGGATCGAAATCTTCTTCCGAGGTTCGAGTCAGATTTTCTACGACAGCATTGACGGAGTTCCGAAGTACCGAAAGCCGCGACTTAAATGACTCGATGGCGTCAGCCTTTGTGATGACTTGGTTTTCCATGACTTCGTCTTGAAAGAGCTCTGAAGCTAGGCCGTTAGTCGTTCGAACCAACTCATTGCTTGTCCTTGTGAGGTTGTCGTAGCTGATCCTTTTTTGACTGATAAGCAGCAGCACCTCTCGGTCAATTTTCGCGTTTAGGAATCGCAGTTGATCTAGAACGGAAAGCTCGTAAGAAAAGGCTTCTTTTCCGTCATCATTGCTGTTTTGATAAGCAATTACTACAAACCCAAAGAGGATTGCGGTACATAGCAAAATCCACGCTTGTCGCCTCATTTTAGCGACTCGTCTAGATCGCCGGTGAGAGTTTCTAAGAAAGCGATGATTGATGTAACATCGGCTTCCTCCAAGGAGCGACCCAGCTGGTAGGTGGCCATAATGTTAATGGCGCCCTCAAGAGATGCTACTGAGCCGTCGTGAAAATAGGGCGCGGTCTGAGTCACATTTCGTAGTGAAGGCACCTTAAATACATATTTGTCATCCGGGTTACCCGTTACGTTGTATCGACCTAGAGCAATTTCACTAACTCTTCCCTCGTCTTCATAGTAGTTCTTAAAGACCCCAAAGCGCTGATACATGTTTCCGCCAACGTTTTGACCTTGATGGCATGAGACACACCCAAGCCGAACAAAAAGATCTAAGCCTTTTTTTGCCTCATTTGAAATTGCTGACTCGTCACCTTTTAGGTAACGGTCAAATGGGGAGTCTAGTGTCACCAAGGCGTTTTCGTAGGCGACAATGGCCTTGATAACGTTGGCTTGCGTAATGCTGAGATGGGATGCCTTGAAGGCTGCGACCATATCCGCGTCTGATTGCAGCTTTGGAATGATGTCCTGCCACTTGGTATTCATTTCCAGCGGATTGTGGATTGGACCCTCAACCTGCTCATCCAGATCTTTTGCCCTCCCATCCCAGAATTGCCGAAAGTTCAGTCCACTGTTTAACACAGTGGGTGCGTTGTGAGTGCCCGATGCACCGCCGACACCGATGGACACTGGGCG
The DNA here is from genome assembly GCA_039029655.1 of Pseudomonadota bacterium. Classification (GTDB taxonomy): domain Bacteria; phylum Pseudomonadota; class Gammaproteobacteria; order Steroidobacterales; family JBCCFQ01; genus JBCCFQ01. The sequence continues at coordinate 2,117 of JBCCFQ010000038.1, forward strand.
ACCATCATCTCCGCCGGCAGCAACGACATGACAAGTGGCACAAGAGACTGTGTTATCGCCCGACAGTCTAGGGTCTTCGAACAGCTTCTTACCCAGGCTGACCAAAGCAACATCTTGTTGGAGCGGAGTGGCTAATGCACTGAGTCCATTGACGTCGTCTGATGAGGTGCTGGGACCGTCCAAATTCTGGTCGGGCAACGCCGTTCCCATTGGCTCATGAGGGTCGCATCCAAACAGACCGCTGATGAGCAGCAAAATTGCTGTATTTCTTAAGGCGCCCTTGGTATTCCCTGGCATAGCCCGATTCTCCCTTCGGTGGTTCTTGTGTGATCGGCAAGCATAGGGCGATCTTTAGGATTTATTTTTATAAAACATGAGGTTGCCTCTAGAGTCACCGGCCGAGGCCAAGTTTGTCCCTATTCAAAAACCGGCGGAGACTCAGGCGGCATGGGTATTTAGTGAGACTTCACGTGAGGCGTGTAGCGGTGTTGAGGACAAGTTCCCTTGAGAGATAATGTAGGTGCATTCAGACACTAGAGATGAGAATTGAGCACACCATGAAACAGTCCATTATTCATGTGGCCCTGGTAGTACAAGACTATGATGAGGCCATTGATTTCTACGTTAACACGCTAGGCTTCGATCTGATGGAAGACACCTATCAACCAGAGCAAGACAAACGGTGGGTAGTGGTGGCTCCACCCGGTGGGCAGGGTACAACACTGCTCCTGGCAAGGGCATCCAACGATGTGCAGTCCCGTTTTGTGGGCAACCAGTCCGGTGGCCGGGTATTTTTGTTTTTGAATACCGATGACTTTTGGAGGGACTACCAAAGCATGAAGTCTCGAGGCGTGCATTTTGTTCGAGAACCCAAAGAGCAACCCTATGGAACAGTGGCAGTGTTTGAAGATCTTTACGGCAATCGTTGGGATCTATTGCAATTGAATTCTCAACACCGTTTATATGACCGGTTTTCTTAAAAGTGCCTAGTTTATTCGCACCCGAAAACGTACCTGGAATTCGGTGGGAGTGGCTGTTGTGGGCGCTTGAAAGCTGCCAGAGGGTGTGACCCTGATGAAACGAACGGAGTCATCAAAACCATTGACGTCTGGGCTGGGTATGTAAGAAAAATTGAGCCCGTCCTGGGAAAACTCAACGTCGTCGGTAAGACTAGAAAGCCCAACAAAAGAAAATGTCAGTCCACTGTTGCTCGCACCCGCACCATCCACAAACTCTACCGGACCACTAGTGGGACCGGACAAATCTCCGACGAAAAGGGAAACGTCGTTGGGCAATGGGTCCATGATATCTAAAGTGTTGGCATCTACGGTCGCTGGACCGTTGTTGCGTGTGGTAATGGTGTAATCCACATAGCCACCGGGGATACGTTTTGGATTTATCGTGTTGTTGACTGGATCGAATACCGCCAGTGATGTCTTCTGTACCGTCAGTGCTGTGGTAAACACTTCTCGCGTGAGTGCTAAAACAGGCTCAGGTTGTACGAAGCGGCGAATCAAAATGTTTCTGACTCGAGCCACATCTTGGGCGTTCATGAAACCTGCGAAACCCCGGCCTTCATAGTCATTGGTGTCGGTGCCCGCTACCTGCAAGTTGCCGGCGTTGGGAAAGCCCAAGGCCGCCCAGTTACTTGCTAAGTCTTCATCCCAAAATGAGAGGTTGGTGGGATTGACCAGCCAAGCAGCGAATCCCTGACGACGCCAGGTGCTGGCGAGGATATCTGGCGGGTTGGCACCATCCACAGTGATATTGTTCCGGTTGGTGTCCATGATATCTCCATCATGACTATAGCCGCCGGTGGTACAGCCGGTGGGAAACTCCCCACGGTTGGAGGCGTAGTAATGACTGGAACTCTCGCTGCCAAAGGATCCGCTACCAATAATGCCTCTTAAGACCATTCCTGTAGTGATGTTGAGTTGATAACACCCAGTGTGAAAGAACTCCGCTTCTGCATACACATCTCGTTCATCCACTGGTATGCGATACCCGCTAGTGAAATTGTCCCCGTTGTCATAGGTGTAGTAACCGGCTGGATTCCATACCAGAGAATTATCCCATCCCGTGCCATGCCATGGATCGATGCGGCCACGCACGTAATTAGTGGCGCGATTGATAGACGCATCGTCGAACCATAAGTACACATTGGTTTCTGAAACCGCTGGCAGTGCGGCGGGAGCGTTGTTGTCGGTATATAAATAATAGTTGTCGTCGTTGCTACTTGCAGCGATGTTTGCCTGCAACGCAAAGCGGATATCTGTCGACGTCGTGTTGCAATCCAGAACTTGCCGGGGTAGCTCATTCCAACCGGTGCCATCAAAGAACAAGATTCTCAAGTCCGCACAGTCAGCACGCATTTCTCCCGCTGAGATGAGCGCTGCTGTGTTGAAGCTAGGAATTCTGGCCGTATAAGCTACATAGCCCTTATCGGGGGAGGCTGGGCCTGTGACCACATTGATGTTGTATCGAAGCGGATAGTTTGTGTCCCACCATAGTGGCGTGGCGGCATGGGTAGGAGACATACTTGCGAGCAGTAAAACTGCCAGAATTTTTCTGTAGAACTTCGCCACCTGGATATAGTAGTCCATCCAGTGGACAAGGCCTAATCCTCAATGGTTGTTAGCCAGCCGTTGTTGTTTTTTGTTTATCAATGAGAGTCACTCCATAGAAGACACAAAAGCAGAGGGCATACACGGTGCCGCAAATAATAGGAAGGTAAAACACCCACTCGTGTTTGGCGTCGCTCAAATAGGTAATGATGGAGAGTGACAGCTGTGCCAGAAACAGCAAGGACAATACCAAACACAGTGCAACAATGATGGCCCCGGGTAGTGCGCGCCATATTGTTAAGAGCACCAGGCCCCCTTTACTGCGGTCCCTATTGGGACCCCGTGTCCTTACAACATAGAGCGCCCCGAGAAACGTAGGGACGAATCCAAACATAAGCGGGTTAATGATTTCACTGATGGAGTTGGCAGTCGCGCCCATAAAAAGCGCCACCATGGCAACCAAGGCAAAGCCCACACCGCAAAGAGAAATAAACATCAGGTAGTTCATCGGACGCTCCAAGGAAGTGTGTTTTGATCAGCCACCATGAGGCGTAATCCAACCAAAGTGCCAGCCAACGAACAGCAAAATAAACAGCGCAACGGACAGAGCCACACGAACAGTTAAGGCATTAACGGTTCTGCGTGGCGAGCCATTACCGGCCATGGAAAACAACGCATTGCCCATACTGGCCACAATCGCGAGCAACATAAGTACGACAACAACTTTCATGATAAGAACTCCCTGGTTGATATTTCCATCTATCAATTAGCAAGTTCCGGGCCAAATCTGAATTACTCCATATTTCAGTTAGTTACGTTGCGATTGGAGACGCGAAAATTTGAGAGTTACGAAAAACTGGGAGACATAATCCCAAAATACTGTAAAATTGGAAACTGGCCGGGGAGATCGACCATTTCCGATGTAACACAACAGTTTGAATCCTTACAGCGGCTGCACCAGTCCATACTCCAGGCGGCTGGGCAGGGCATTTATGGTATCGACGCCGAGGGTCGAACCAATTTCGTGAATCGTGCGGCGCAAGACATCTTGGGGTGGCGTGAGGAAGATGTGCTGGGGGAATTCATTCACGACTATCATCACCACAGCTATAGAGACGGCAGTCATTTTCCTAAAGAGGCGTGCCCTATCTACGCCGCCCTTCGCGACGGCAAAGTGCATCAAGATAGCAATGAAATTTTTTGGCACAAGAATGGTGAAGCCATCCCGGTGGACTATATCAGCACCCCCATTTTGGAGTTGGGTAAGGTGACGGGGGCGGTCATTCTGTTTAGTGATGCCCGACCCCGCCTAAAGTCAGAGGACGCCCTACGGCGTTCGTTGTCTGAAGTTGAGTCTCTGAAAAATGCCTTAGAGCAAGAACGGGACTATCTACGTGACGAAGAAATGACCGACAAAGGATTTGGTGCCATCGTCGGTCAAAGCGCTGGAATACGGCGCACCGTCCAACAAATTGATGCGGTAGCCCAAACCAATATGAGCGTTTTGGTGTTGGGCGAGTCCGGTGTGGGTAAAGAGCTGGTGGTGCGGGAGATACACCGCCGCAGTCCTGTTTGTAACGGTCCTTTTGTTCGAGTGAACTGCGGTGCAGTACCAAAGGATCTGTTTGAGAGCGAGTTTTTTGGCCACGAGCGGGGTGCTTTTTCAGGCGCGGTACAACAACGAATCGGTCGTTTTGAGCTAGCCAACAACGGCACTTTGTTTCTGGATGAAGTGGGCGATATCCCCTTAGAGCAACAAAGTAAGTTACTACGGGCACTTCAAGAGCAGGAATTTCAACGTGTAGGTGGGGAAGAAACCCGCACTGCCAAGGTACGCATCGTAGCAGCAACCAATAGAGACCTTCTAAGAGACGTGCAAAACAAGACTTTTCGTGAGGACCTTTACTACCGTCTGAGTGTGTTTCCCATTACGGTACCGCCACTTCGTCAACGTCGAGACGACATCATGCCGTTGGCGCTGCACTTTTTGGGAGCATCCGCGGCTGAGTTGCAAAAGCAAACACCCCGAATCTCCAGAGCTCAGGCCACTCAGTTAACAAACTATGAATGGCCGGGCAATGTTCGCGAACTACAACACGTTATGGCGCGAGGTCTAATTCTCTCTAAGGGTTCGCGTTTTGTGCTGGATGCTTTCGTTATGGAGGAAAGAGACAGCGGGGAAGATGAGACTGCCAGTCAGCAGGCCAATACACTAATGACTGAGGAGACTTTAAGACGTCTGGAACGGGAAAACCTGATCAAAGCACTAGAACTCGCCAATTGGAAAGTATCCGGTACCGGTGGTGCAGCGGATCGGTTGGGTATCAAGTCCACGACCCTTGAGTACCGGATTAAAAAGTACGGTGTAAAAAGACCAAAATAGCCCGTCAACTATGGTTCGAATATACGTTCAATGGTGGTATTGAATGTTGCCGCTATATCAAATGCCAACGAAAGACTGGGATCATATCGCTGGTTCTCGATGGCGTTAATGGTCTGTCGAGATACCTTGAGTCGATTTGCCAATTCTTGTTGAGTCCAGTTTTTTTCTTGCCGCAGTTGCCGGACGGTATTGTTCATCTATAACGCCACCGCAAGCAGAGAGCACACACGATAAAAGCCAGCGCCATGACGCTGATGACAAGAGGGTCGGCGATACCGGCATCGAGTCCAAGGTCCAGTTGTACCATGCGGGTAAAGAGCAAAACAAAACCGGCGACGGCGCTTAAGGCTAAGGATTTCAGCAGAACGTTTTGCAGCAGTTCATCGTAATTCTTAAGATACCGCCCCAACACAAAAAACCACAGGGCCATTCCCACACCGGGTAACCAGCTCAAAAAGACGTCAAGACTGCCGTCGCTGGGTCGAAAGCGATTGATCAAAAACACCGTGGCGACTACGGCAACGGCCAAAATTGCGGCTGAACCGATAAACACTATCAAGGGTTTGCGCATATGTGGCTGAGGGCTGATCTGCATTGCAATCCACCATAATGGAAAGGAAGCTTTACATTAGTCGAGCCTGGTAGGCATGTCAAGCTAGCTTTACATTATTGGGAGATCTAACGGTTTGTGCTTATTGGGATTTAGGATTTAATCCCATCGTGGGCATATCAAGACGCACACCATAATGGGCTTGCTGACCTCTGTCATTCCGCCAGCCGCCAACAATTTTGGCATCGCATCGAACCACGTAGCCCTCATAACCAAGCTCGGTCATTTGGCTGCGATAGTACTTGGCGTTTTCTCGATTGAGATAACCCACAATCATCTGATCTATTTCAACCTTTACGGCGTTTTTGTCGTAGGGATTATCACTTTCATAGAGTAGTGAAGCCTTGTACACCAAGGGTTCGTCGTGATGTTTTTTTTGTTCCACCAGCCGGTCGAGGGTGTCTTGGTAATTGGATTCACCGACGATGTCAAAATTGAATTTGCCTTGCCCTGGGATATCCACGGTTTTTTCCCGGTTAACATGTTCAAATAGATTGATGACTTTGCCCATGGGTGCTTCCTCGTGAATCCGCCATAGCATACCGCTAGTGAGTGCCCATGACCTTAAGAATGTTTCGGTTTGGGGTACCAGCCGATAAAAAAGCGGTGACCGTCTTTTCGGGGAGTCTCTTCCTCACTGTCTTCACATTCCTTGCGTAGGTCATTGAGTAAACGATCCAGACGCTTTCGATAGTGTTTGGTTCTTTTGTCGCTTAGTGAAAATTCATACTGCATAAATAACGCTTCTTCGGCTAGGGTTTCTTTTTGTGAGCAATCTGACAAAAAAAGCTGCTCAATATCCTGGCGCAGGTTTTGTAGTAAACCATCAAGAACGCCTAAGCCTGCTTTCTCAAGCGCTGCGCTTGACTCATCACCCAGAAGGGTGGGGTCTATTCTCAGTGAATCAGCCACGGCTTCATAGTACTTCGCCGTGGTACCTCGAACCTGTTCCGTGCGTATCAAATTGATTAACCCTGCGTTCTCCAACTTTTCCATGTGGTGATACAGACGGGTCGGTTTATAACCCAAGTCCTCTGCCAGTTGTTTGGCGGTTGCCGGGGCTTTGGCTAACTGTTCAAACAGTCTCTGTCGAATGGGGTGGGTAATGGCTTTGACTTGCTCGATGTTGCTCAACACCAGCTGATTATCGTTTGAGTCGGACTTTGTTTTCTTTTTGCTCATTGTCGCTTCGGGTCTATTGATGTGTGATGGCTTTTATATTAACCTAAAGTTGATTATTCAAAGAAAATTGAACAATGGAACACCTAAACTTATTCGATGCGCTGCTGGCAGTGGTCATTTTTGTTATCGTGCCGATCCAATCGGCAGTCGCATTTCCTAGTTTTATCAGAGAGATACGTGCTAGGGGCAGCGATGCCAGAGTGGATGCCTACAAGAGAACCGTAGCCACCTGGGCGTTCTTTGGTGTGTTATTAGTGGGTTTTTGGCTGGTCACCGACCGTTCCTGGGCGGCACTTGGGTTCCGTTTGCCCACCTGGTCTCAATTCTTCATGGGGTCAGCCATTGGCCTGGCCTTTTTGATTTTTCTTGTCTTACAGCTCAGGGCCATAAAGGCTTCCGGTACAGGTGCGGATGTGATGCGTCAACAGTTGGGTGACCTGGCAGATTTTATGCCGGTGACCAAACGGGACTCTTTTTGGTTTCGATGGGTATCTATTAACGCCGGATTCACAGAAGAACTGATATTTCGCGGTTACGTAATGTGGGCGTTAGAACCGGTGATGGGGCTTGCCATGGCTGCGGTCATGACCGTTGTCATCTTTACCTTTGCCCATTCGTATCAAGGACTCAAGCAAGTGCCAGCCATAGGGCTTGCCTCTGTGTTGACCATTATCATTTTCTTGGTCAGCGATTCCTTATTGGTGCCTATTGTCTTCCATGTGGTCTTGGATCTTGTTCAAGGTGTGTATTTGAAAGCCATTCTCCAAAGCCAGCCCACGTCCGATGAACCTTTGGTGGATACTTCCAACTAGTTGCTAGCGTCGGCCATAGCTGCTTAATACAGCCGCATAAAGCCCTACAGCATCAAACAGGTTCGCCAACCTCATATTTTCGTTTCGCCCATGTTGATTATTGTCATGGTTGGCCACGGGCAAAATGATGATGGGTAAGCGCAACATATCTTCGAATAAATAAATGGGCAGGCTGCCCCCCATGGTGGGTGTGAGTAGTGGTTTGTCGCCGTCAAACGCTTCAATGATTCTGATGAGCTCCTTAGCTTCTTTTCCATCTAAGTTGGTTCTGAAGGCTCGATAGCCCTTATCGCCCCAATCTACTTTCAGCAATTTTTCGTGAGCGCGTCGTTGTTGTGGTGTGGGTTCATCGTAGATCAGGTGAAAACCCTCAGCCTGAAAATGCTTGGTTAGGGCCTTTTGTATACCTTTCACCGTTTGACCAGGCGCCAAACGCAAGTCCAATGCGGCCGTGGCGTCAGGAAGAATGATGTTGCGACCTTGGTTACCGACACCACCCGCTTGAAAACCTTTGATGATGATGGCGGGCTCCATGACCAACTCCTCCAAACGCCGACCGTCACCTTCCAGCCGACCTAAGGCCAGCTCGTTTTGTAGTTGTGCGTCAATTTTCGGCATGTCTGCAACAGCGGTTCGCTCGGCATCGGTAATGGGTGTCATCTCATCCTTGTAACCTTCCACCAATATGTTGCCGGACTCGTCTTTTAGCGTGGCTAGTAATCTAATGAGGGAATCCGTCGGATGGGGTGCCCAATTGCCATAGTGACCGGAGTGGAGCGGTCGTAAAGCCCCGTAGGTGGTTAAGTTCACACCAGTATCTCCGCGAACACCAAACACCACCTGGCGTTTTCGACTTTGATGCATAGGCCCGTCACAAAACAACATGACATCTGCGGATAAGGCTTCAGCGTTTTGCTCTAGAATTCCTTGTAGCGTTGGGCTGCCAAACTCCTCCTCACCATCTAGGAACAGCTTAACGTTTACCACCAATGGGATATTGTTTTCCTCTAGCATTTCTAAAGCGTGCATAAGTGCGACTACCGGTGCTTTATCATCGCCGGCAGATCGAGCATAGATTCGCCATTCTGGATTTAGGGTTTGTGCTAAGGCTGTATCCCAATCTAAGACTTTGTTTCCTTCCTTTAGGGTCGGTTTAAATGGCGGTGTGGCCCAGTTGGTGGGCAGCACCGGCTGTCCGTCATAGTGTGCGTAGATCAAAACCGTGGGATAGTTGTCATTGACCATACGTTCAGCAATCACGTAGGGAGCACGTCCCGCCGTGACGATTTTCGATTCAAAACCTCTTTTCTCTATGTACTCGGTGATCCACTCGGCGTTATCTAGCATGTCCTGCTGTCGAGTAGATACGTTGGGTAAACTCAGCAAGGCGCGAAAATCACTGAGTAAAGCTACGCCGTGTTTGGACGGGTAGTCGTCTGAAATTTTCTTCAGTTGATTGAGGTCTGTAGCACTTGCAGTAAACGCTAGTAATAGACCCAAGATGACAGCGCAAATCTTAAACCTATTCATAAGTCACTCTTGCTCATTTTGATACGGGCTCTGCTTTCGGTAATTGCCAACTACCGTCCTGTACGGAAATTTGGGGTTGGTACAGTCGCACCGTGTAATTCCAACCCGGTGTTATAGGCAGAAAGTTCTTTTGTTCTGGATCTCCACCAAAGTGGATGGTGACGGAGCCATCGGCATTTTGTTTGGCATTACGATCGCTGATGACGTAAGCGTCGTGGGGGTTTTTTTCAAAAAAACCCGCTTCGTTATAAATGCTGATGGACCAGAAAGCATCTGCGGGCATGTCGTTAAGCCTTAAGGTGAAGGGTGTGATGCCATCGTTGTCATTTGGTGTTTGGCTAGTGTAGTAGGCGTGTTTCACAGGGAGTCCACCCCAGCCGTAGGCTGCGCCTAAGAAATGCTTAATGGGATCCACTTCATGGGCGTCGCCAAATACGCCTCGGTTATCATGAATTGAGATAGCTAACGTTTTTGCGGCATCTCTTACCTTGGTCAACGATGTCTGATCCCAACTGGGTACGGAAAAAGCTCCTGCATTTTCTTGCCGTATCCCGATTTTGTCTTGCAAACCTGCCACCTCCGCAAGGTCTTCGGGGTCTGAAAGATCTACAAGGGTTCGTATGATCACAAAGACATATCGGGTGCCGATGCCCGCTTGGGTTAAGGTGTATTCGCCCCCATCGTGAGCCACTAACTTTGTGTAGTGATCTTGGTTGATGGCGTGCAAGGATTGATACCGTTGGCCGGTATCCGGCTTTAAGATAGTGACCGGGGTTGTTAAATCGAATACCCCGGCTGAGTACACCGTATCCCGATTCATGCGGATGACGCGTTGGTTCTCGATGGGGGCGACATTTCGATAATGACGAAATTTACCCACACCAAACTGTGTTGCTTGAGATGCGAAATATCGATCCGTCTCAGCGCGTACAAAGGTGTCTATGGTCACCGTCTGTTCTGCGCTCACACTCACCGACGTGAAGAGGGCCCAAAGTACAACCCAGATGCTGAAAATCCTCGTCAATTCAATACCCTGAATAAACTGTGAAGCCTTAAGTTTACATAAATTACCGGTTCGCATCCGCTGATCGAAGTGCTAATCTATAGCCTTCCAAATAAAGGTAAAAAAAACACCTCGGTGCGCTCCTTTCTTCAAGAACTTACACGTCGCAATGTCTTTAAAGTAACGGCGGCCTACGCGGCGTTCGCCTGGATTTTGGTCAGTGTGGCAGACATCCTGTTGCCCGTCGTTGGTGCGCCTGATTGGACCATGCCGACGCTGTTGTTGATGTCAGTGATCGGTGTGCCGCTGGCGGCTCCACGGGTGGAATGCTCTGTAACTCCAAATTAATATTTTTCGCGCCATTATCAGCTACAGTGACCTACTCCATACCTATATGGTTACATCAATTAATTACATCAG
>JBCCFQ010000039.1:0-12523 GCA_039029655.1 Pseudomonadota bacterium
CCCAGAAGAAGATGATTTCTAATTAAAGACTAAAGATTACTTTAAAAAGTTTTTATTATACACCAAAGCAGCCAAATACAACTAATTCAATCAAAATAGAAACTAAGATCAATTAACACATATGGGCCAACGGCTAGATTACTAAAGGCGTGGAGATCCTCTCGAAACCCCGGTGTACTGAGGTTTGCCAGATTGTTGCTATTGACCGCCTGTGCGCGAAACGTTTGCGTCGCACCTGTCATCGCCAAGTAAGCCATCCTATCCACTTAACAATCCCCTTAACCAGCTATCTGATGTTAATGATGGTTTGAGTGATGTCGTCAGCGGTTGAAATGACCTGCGCATTGGCCTGAAAGTTTCTTTGAGCCGTGATCATATTAACCAACTGTTCTGTGAGATCTACGTTGGATGCCTCAAGAGCGCCGGACTGGACAAGACCGAAACTCGCGGTACCTGCTTCTCCCCGCAATGCATCACCGGACCCAAAGGTTTCCACCCAGGTGGTGTCCCCCACTTGACCCAAACCTTGCGGATTCGGGAAGTTTGACAAAGCGACCTTGCCCAACTCTTCCGACTGACCATTGGTGAACCGGGCAAACACTACGCCACTGGCATCGATTTCTATCCCAGTCAAACGGCCCGAGGCAAAGCCATCTTGTGATAGTGAGTTCACCCCAAAACTGCCGCCGAATTGTGTGGTCAACTGGAGGTCCAGATCCAAGACAATATCGTTAGCACCATTACCAGGTGCAAAAGGCGGGTGCGAAATAATACCCGACGCTGGAACCACTAAGTTTCCAGTGGAATCGAACTGGACCGTGGTCGGTCCGCCTACCGCTGTTCCATCGACATACAAACGCTGTTGCCAAGTATTAGCTGCGGGGTCTTTGATGAAGAACACTGAGGCTGTATGGGCTGCACCCAAAGAATCGAATACGGTTGTTGAAGTGGTGTGGTTAAAACTCAAGGGATCATTGGGGTCAAAGGTCCCGTTTGGGGGTACCACACCGTCTGCTGGTAAGTTCACTCCAAGGTCAAATTGTGTTGAAGCCAATGGCGGGTTCTGGTCGGTAAGCAATTGCAAATCACTTAAGCCGCCTGTGTTGAACGCACCATTACCCAATGGAGGATAGACTTGCAATCGCTGATTCTCAGCGTTCACCACAAATCCCAAGCGATCAACACCAAAGGCCCCTGCCCGACTGTAGAAAAGGGAACCGCTTTCACTCAAAGTGAAAAATCCTTGTCCGGTCACTGCTAGATCCAAACTGTTTCCTGTGAAATCAATGTTTCCTTGACTGAACTGCTGGGCTACGGTGGACATCCGAACACCACTGCCTGTTACATTGTTGGCAATGGCTTCCGAACCCACAGCAAAGACTTCCACAAACTGGGCTCTGGATTCCTTAAATCCGTTAGTACTGGCATTGGCAATATTGTTTGCCGTCACGTTAAGGTCGTCCGACGATGCGTTTAGACCACTCAATGCAATTGTAAATGGCATGTTTTGCTCCTAAATCTGTTAACTGATCTGACGAACATCGTTTAGCGACATCTCGCCAACACCGCGCACGTTGAGTACAACGCCCTGTCCGTCACCGCCAAAAGAAACACTCTCAACCAAAGAATCCACAAACACCGGGGCAGATTCTGCAGCGCCGAGCTGAAGAGATTGCGCGCTCAAGGAATACACACCGGGTGGCACAGGTTGGCCACTTGAATCTAATCCATCCCAAGAAAATCGAACCAGGCCTCTAGGGTTGGCGCCTAGATCAAATTCTCTGACCAAGCCGCCCGCTGCATCAACAATTCTCAGAGACACAGAAGGTGTTGTTTCCGGCACCTCAATTGCACCGGTCAAACCTTGGCCTTCCTCCACTATGCCGAAACTCGAAGGAGCCAATACATTGCGTCCCACTAAATTAGATGCCTGCAAAGCTTGATCAGAAAAAAGAGACGTGGCCAACGAGTTGATAGAATCTTGTAACTCTTCGATACCAGAAACCGTCCCGAACTGGGCCAATTGTCCAAGAAAGTCACCACTTTCTTGGGGCTTTAGGGGATCCTGGTTTCGAAACTGCTCCAACATTAGAGTCAGGAATTCATCCTGCCCTAATTCATCACCTCCGCCGGAAACTGTGGGTTGTCGTTGTCCTAAACCCAAACTCTCGACGGCATCAATGTCCAACATAAACTATCTCCTTATTGTCCGAGGGAAATCGTTCTGATTAAGAGTTGTTTCGCCGTGTTCATCATTTCAATATTGCTTTCATATGAACGCGACGCCGACAACATGTTCACCATCTCCTCGACGGGGTTCACGTTGCTCGCAAAAATGTAACCATCATCATTAGCCATGGGATGCCCGGGCTGGTAACGCTGGCGACCCGCAGTTTGATCCTCGATGATGTCGCTAACACGAACCTTTGTTATTTCACTTTGTTGCATGAGTTGTTGATCTCTCACAGCAGCGAAGACTGGGTGACGGGCTTTGTATACTGAGTCTGGGGTGGTACCCACACTCTCCGCATTCGCAACATTACTGGCGGTAACATTCAGTCGCGTAGATTGGGCGGTCATGCCGGAACTGGCGACGTCAAAAATACGAAACATACTCACGACTACTGTCCTCCCGTGATGGCTAAACGTAGGCTTTGGATTCGCCCGTTGATAAAGTTCAGTGATGCCTGGTAGCGAATGGCGTTGGTAGCGAATTCCGATTGCTCAACATCAGCTTCCACCGTGTTACCGTCTAATGAGGGGTTGTACGGAACGCGGTACTTGATCTTGCCGGGATCCAGATCAGCGCCCATGGCAACACCACCGCTAAGCGTCTCGCGACGTAGGACAGCCTTGAAATCGACATCTTGGGCTTTGTAGTTTGGTGTATCGGCGTTCGCTAAGTTGGAGGCAAGAAGCTCAGAACGTGTACTGGCGAGGTACAGCGCTTTCTCATGTATCCCGAATGCAGTGTTGAAGAAACTCACATTGTTGCCCCCACTATTCTCATGACTATGGCGTTGCAAAGACTGTGCCAGCACATAACCAATTGTTTTTACTCGATGTTGGTTTAGAAGTTAGGTAGGACACGGCAAGCCACAGCCAATAAGCGGCAATTCATAGCCGGAATTTTTGCAAAGAGATTAGGAAATCGTGATTGGCACGTTACTTGCTTTGTAGTCTTGCAATGATTTGGCAAATGGCAACAGATACGCAATACAAGTGAAGAATAGGCAAAAACAACGCGGGAAATACGGTGTCTTACTATTGATGATGGTCACAAACGTCGGATTATTGACGGTCGAGGCCTCAGCGCAATGGCAAACCGTGGAGAGTATCCGTACTGCAGCCCTCACAATTGCAAAAAAGGAGATTCGTCTGCCCAATTCCTCGATGGATTTCCACGTAGGCGCACTGGACCCCAGACATCGCCTGCCCCAGTGCGATAAACCTCTGAAGGGGTTCTTGCTTGAACGAACCAGAATCACTGCCCACACCACAGTGGGCGTTCGGTGTGATGGCCAGAAATCTTGGCAGGTCTACGTACCTATTCAGATTAACGTATACAAGAGTGTGCTAGTGACAGTTCGACCCGTTCCGAGGGGGCAAGCCCTGACCGGTGACGACGTACGCATGGAAAGACGAAACGTTGCTGGTCGTCAGTATGTGACAGACATGGCCAGCGTGACCCACCAACAGGTCAGAAGAGACTTGGCCCCAGGTACCTTGATAACCTCAAATATGCTTCGAGCCAGACATATCGTAAAAAGAGGTCAAACGGTTACCATATTCAATAAAAATAATGGTTTGCACATCCGTATGGCGGGCGTAGCCTTGCAGGACGGTTACCTGAATCAACGTATCAGAATTCGCAATCGGAATTCCAACAAGGAGTTAGAAGGCATAGTCCGTTCGCCACAGAGTGTAGAGATTATGTTATGACCGGGATTTATCGGGCCTGATTGCCCAAATTTACTAAAGGTATTCGGATTTTGGCCGACACCAACTCCGATAAACACTAAATCATCTATGGAGATATAGATAATGGCAGACAAAATTGACGGCATCAGTAGGCAGACCAACGTGCCAAACGCCGAGGGCAGGGGGAAAGCCCAGGCGGTTGATCGTGATGGTAATGCAGGTGCCAGATCACAACAAACGCCAGGATCTGACACAGTAAGTCTGACCGACTCTGCTCGCTTACTACAGAGGCTGGAAGAAAATGTTGCTAGTACCCCAGTAGTTGATTCCCAACGGGTTGACCAAATCCGCCAGGCAATTAAAGATGGGTCGTATGAGATCAACGCAGGCAAGATTGCCGATAAACTTCTGGAGATTGATAGGGAGCTTGAGTGATTCGCATGGACAGGACTGAGTATCGCAAGAAACTAGGGAACCTTTTGTCTGATCAAGCACTTTGTGCGGAAAATCTTTTGACCACGCTGAAGGACGAGCGCGAGGCGCTAACCAACCGCAACGCTGAGGCTCTCAAGCAGGCAACCGATCACAAAAATCTGTTCATTCTGGAACTCGAAAAGCTTGAAACGGAGCGTTCTGTGCTTCAAAGGCAAAGCGAACAAACTCAGGCCTCGTTTAAGGATTTTTTGGGTTGGTGTGACCCAAAGCATCAACTTGAGCAGCAATGGGCCGACTTACTAATACTTGTGGAAGACTGCAAGAAAGCAAACGAAACCAACGGAGCAATGTTAAAGACACAAGAGCAACAGGTTAACACTGTACTGAGTATTCTTTGCGGCATACCACAAGACCAAACCGTTTACGACGCAAGTGGTAACAAGCGTCAGGACGACCCGGGAAGACCATTAGCAAAAGCGTAAACTCATATGTTAGTAGTAAGTCGCAGATCCAACGAATCCATACTCATCAGGCCCGACGAAGGTATCGATGGAGAAACCACACTCGCTGAGTTGTTTGCGGCGGGGCCCATCGAAATTCGCTTTCTTGGCGGAAATGGCCGACGTGTAAAAATGGGTATTAATGCACCGCGCCAGCTGTCGATTTGGCGTCAGGATTCGCCCGACAAAAACGAGTAGCAGTTCAGTTAGCTTACCCTACGCGGTTCCGATCAGCTCGCGATTACATCGCGTGTCAGTCTGACTCCCTTAAGGCACTAGCGACGCGAACGACTTCGCGCCCAATAGCCTTTACACTCTTCGCTTGACCCTCATCAATCAATATTCCTTCATTGTCGAATGCCTTCGAGGCACTTCGTAAAGCGTGCTGCTTAGGTATCACCAATACTCCCAGGTTACTTAGCAGCATCCGTAACATAACCAAACCACGCAACCCCCCTAAGCCACCCGGCGATGCTGACACGATTCCAGCCACCTTGTTTCTATAGGCGCTGAGGGACTGTTCATCCTTAGTCTCTGATCGTGATACCCAGTCGAGTGTATTTTTGAGTAGCGGGGTAAACGCACTGTTGTATTCTGGGGAAGCAATCACTAAACCTTGATGTTCCAGAAATAGACGCTTTAACGTCTTTGCATGATCGGGGATACCTTCCTTTGCTTCCAAGTCTTGGTCGAACAACGGCAGCGGGAAATCTCTCAAATCAATGATGGTCGCATCTGCACCGGCTTCCCGGATCCCCGCGGCAGCGACAGGGAGCAACTTTTTATTAAAGGATTCGCTTCTGGCACTGCCGGCGAAAGTCAGAATTTTTATGGGTTGGCTCATTACTTTCTCTTGAATGTGGAACAGTTCGAAATGCTAAAATAGCAAGATCAAAGTCAAACTAAGGTTCGCCAATGACCATTAGTGTCTTCGACCTCTTTAAAATAGGCATCGGCCCATCAAGCTCCCATACTGTGGGTCCTATGCGGGCGGCACGCCTATTTTCCGCAGATCTCGAAGCAAACGATAAGTTACCGAATGTCACCCGAATCCTAGCAGAAATGTTTGGCTCACTGGGGGCAACGGGTCGGGGGCATGGCACCCCCACAGCAGTGATGCTTGGTTTAGAGGGAGACACTCCAGAACAGGTCGATGTTGCTTCCGTGGGGGACCGAATCGAAAGTATTGAATCGAACAAACAGATAAAGTTGTTGGGCAAACACAGTATATCCTTCAATCCAAAAAGCGATCTCAAACTCCACATTACCAAATCGCTTCCATTTCATCCAAACGGAATGACCTTTTCTGCCTTCGACGACGACAAACTACTGGCAGAATCGACCTATTATTCCGTGGGTGGCGGGTTTGTCCTGGACGAAGATCAAGCATCAGGCGATCTAATCACAGAAGACGATACAAAGGTTAGGTTTCCATTTAATTCTGCTGCGGAATTATTGCAACTTTGTGCCGAGAACAGTCTTTCTATTTCGCAGTTGATGGTAGAGAACGAGCGGAGCTTCCGAGACGACCCTGAAACTAACCAAGGGCTATCGAACATCTGGTCGGTTATGCAGGCGTGTGTCACAGCGGGCTGCCAAAACTCTGGGATACTACCGGGGGTTTTAAAAGTCAAAAGGCGGGCACCCGAGCTCCATAGCAAACTCCTCGCACAACCTGAGGCCGCGCTCAGCGATCCACTGACCATCCTGGACTGGGTAACACTGTATGCCTTAGCTGTAAATGAAGAGAATGCCGCCGGGGGGCGCGTCGTCACAGCCCCGACCAATGGCGCTGCGGGAATAGTGCCCGCTGTTGCCCACTATTACTCCCGGTTTGTGCCAGGTGCCAATGAAGCAGGCATACACCGTTACTTATTGACTGCCGCCGCTATCGGGATCTTGTACAAACAGAACGCCTCTATCAGCGGAGCGGAGGTGGGCTGTCAAGGAGAGGTAGGCTCGGCGTGTTCTATGGCCGCGGGAGGCTTGACGGAAGTACTAGGTGGTACACCCGAACAAGTTGAGAACGCGGCCGAAATCGCTATGGAACACAATTTGGGTCTAACCTGCGATCCTGTGGGTGGGCTGGTGCAAGTTCCTTGTATAGAAAGAAATGCAATGGCCGCTATAAAGGCCATAAGTTCTGCCAGAATGGCACTTAGAGGTGATGGATCGCACTTTGTATCTTTGGACAAAGTCATCAAAACCATGCGAGATACAGGCCGCGACATGCAAGACAAGTACAAGGAGACCGCGCGAGGCGGGTTGGCTGTGAACGTTATAGAGGTACCCGTCAATATCATAGAATGCTGACGAGATCACTATGGATTAAGCCCGATTGGCAGTACAATAGAATCTGTCATCGACCTAACTGAGGGACAAAGACGTGAGCCAAGAACAAGACCGACAATTCTTCGACACCTTTATGCTGGTGTTGGGTCTTTTAGTGTTGTTTATGTTTGCCATGATGATTCTGGCGAGTTCTCTGGCAAGCCGAGTTGATAAGACGGAAGCGGTTTCCGCTGCGATGACAGAAGAACGCATCAAACCTATTGGACAAGTGATACTGGTTGGTGACGAGGAAGCCGCAGCCCAGGCCGCCGCAAACCAAGTGGCGGATGCCCAGGCCGCGCTACCCTTGTCGGGTAAAGAAGTTTATGAACAAGCCTGCTTTGCCTGTCACGGTGCCGGTGTAGCTGGTGCACCTAAGTTTGGCGATGCACCGGCGTGGACTGCTCGAATTGCTCAGGGAAACGACGTTTTGTATAGCAACGCCATCAATGGATTCACCGGTGAAGCTGGCATCATGCTAGCTAAAGGTGGCAATCCCAACCTAAGCGACGACGAAGTTCGGGCGGGCGTCGACTACATGGTCGAAAATAGCCAATAACTTGGTAAACACCAAACGGTCTTTAAAGTGATTCACGGTGCGGATATAGTCCGCGCCCGGAAGCGCATATCCTCTGTGCAGGGAGCGGTAGTCCAGACTCCGCTACAACTTAGTCTCCCGCTCAGCAGGCAAACCGGTGTTCACGTTTATTTGAAATGCGAACATTTGCAAAACACCGGTTCTTTCAAACTGCGTGGCGCACTCAACAAACTGGTGAAACTGACTGAGTCACCTCGGCGCTCCAACCAAATCGTAGCGGCATCTAGTGGAAACCACGGTCTAGCTGTTGCGCTAAGCGCAAGACTACTCGGTTTTGATGCTGAGGTTTTTGTTCCTGCCTCCGCCTCCCCGATGAAGATTGACGCCATCCAAGGCCTCGGTGCCAAAGTGACCAAGATCGAAGGCGAACCGCTACTTGCGGAGACCGAGGCGCGCAAGAAAGCAGAACTGGAAAACCTACCTTTGATTTCACCCTATAACGATTTGGATGTCATCGCCGGACAGGGCACCATCGGAATCGAACTTATGGAACAACTGGCCGAACTCGATGCGGTAGTCATTGCCGTGGGCGGCGGTGGACTGATCTCCGGTATTGGCACATTTCTAAAAGAGCAAAACCCCAGTATTGAAATCATCGGTGCCTGGCCAAAAGTTGCCAGATCGTTGCACGCTTGTCTTGAAGCGGGCGAAATCATTTCGATTGGTGAAGAACTGACATTGTCGGATGGAACGGCAGGCGGTGTTGAGGAAGGAGCCGTTACATTCCCCATCGCCCAACGGGTCATTGACAAAACGGTATTGGTGTCAGAATCTGAAATCGCGTGTGCAATGAAGGATATTGGTATGCACGAGCGCTGGATTATTGAGGGGGCTGCGGGAGTTGCGGTTGCTGGTCTTGGACAACTTGCTTCTGAGTATCAAAACAAGAATGTCGCAGTAGTGTTATGCGGTCGAAACATTACGTTAGAAAAGTATTTGAAAGCGATTAATGAGTACGTTGACTTAGACTAGTCAAGCTCCTCAAAAACTCAACAAGATCGTTCCTTTGTGTCGGATTTAACTCAAATCCTACCATCAGCTCACTAACAATCGTGTTGCTATCGGAATTCGCACCCTTGGCGTAGTGCTCAATAACCTCTAATAGGTCCGCGAAACGTCCGTCGTGCATGTAGGGTGCAGTCAGAGCGATGTTTCGCAGAGTAGGCGCTCGAAACTCTCCTGACAATCCGGTGTTGTGAAAGTCCGGTTTCGTGTTTTCATTTCCCTGGTAGGATACAGAGCTCGAAAAATTGAATCCTTGATGACACACACTACACTGTAATCGCTCCGAGAAGAACAACCCCATCCCGCGTTTCGCAGACTCGCTCATCACAGTCTTGTCATCATAGTAAACATATCTATCGTAAGCCGAGTCTGCAGCAATAAGGGTTCGCTCAAAGGCCGCAATGGCTTTTGCAATATGAGTGATTGAGACGGGTTGTTGATGGTTTGGAAAAGCAACCGCAAAATCACTGACGATATCTGAGTCGCGCCGCAAACGTCCGAGAATTTCTCCGACTTTGCCAGAAATTCCTAACTCAATTGGATTCTCATTGAACAAAGGGATGTGTACTTGGTCTTCCAACGTTCGTGTGTTTGCATCTACCCATCCCAAACTACTGTTATACGCTACGTTGAACAATGAAAGAGCGGAGAACTGATGCTTCTCCCCGGTAGAGCCAATGGCTTGTCTTAGGCCATCAGTGAAGGCCAGCTCTGGCTTGTGGCAACTGGCACAACTATAAGTCTGGTTCCCTGATAGTCGCCGATCGAAAAAGAGTTTTCGCCCAAGAATCACTTTTCTCTCGGACATAGGATTGTCTCGCGGTACCACCGGAATCGGGAAGCCGCGAGGCAAATCCCATTGATAGGCGTCTTGCTTAACGCGTTGTGAACAGCCGATACCGAGAGGCATCCACAGCAGTACAACCCAGACCCAGTAAAGGGTCTGGGTGTTTCGCAATAGATTTACCAGTCTGTTGATGGGCTAATCAAGCTGGCCGTCTGTTTTGCAATGGCCATGCGTTCGTCTACCCAGGCTGAGAACTCGGTTAACTCGTTTTCATTGAGAGAACTAGGATGCTGACTCGTATCATTGGACCACTGCATCATGGCATCCAACAGTTTGTCGGCCAATGGGCGATCATTGCCAAAGAGCTTCATATAGGCATCCTTCGCCTCTTCCAGTCGGCCAAGACCGAGATAGGCTTCGGCTCGATACTCAATTGCGGGTCCATAATTCGGATTCAATTCTAGAGCTTTGTTGTAGGCTATTAGAGATTTGTCATAATCTCCCAACCGCCTCAGCACATATCCTAAATCCGAATGAGCCTGGAAAAGACCAGGGTCATTCTTAACCGCGACTCCAAACTTCTTCGCTGCTGCTGAAAAAGCCTTATCCATCTTTTTCTGAAGCTTCTTTTGATTTTTCTCGCTGGTTTCGGTCTTAAGTTTTGCCTCATATTTATGCGCCTTAACCAGAGCTTTTGTTCCAGATTTAAAATTCTGAGCCGCGATCTGTTCCGGAGATTTCTGTGCTGGTTGAGCACGACTTCCGGCAACTGAGCCCCCACTAGGTGCAGCAGCAACCGAGCTGGAAATTAAGATAAGAACGAATAGGCCAAAAAAACGTTTCACAAGTAAATCCTCCCCTTAAGTCTTTGTTCAGACGCGATGAGATGTGAGGAGTTCGCTAGTGTGGTCAATCAAGTCCAGAATGTCCGGGTTAAGAATTAAACAAAAAGATCAAACCTTGCCTGAATGCTCTTGGTGCCGCCGAAAAATGCGACTCCCCGCTAAGGACCGTCGTCTCGAGCTGCCAAGGCTTGGCTGACACTTCCTTCCATGCTTCGATCCAGGTAGTTGCTGGCTTTTTGAAAACGGGATTATCGTTTTCGGCAGAAGACACAAAGAGGCGATTACCTGTCTGGTTTGTTTTGACGGCGGAAGGCAGAAATGACTCTAGGTTGCGGTGTAATGCAGGATTACTGGAAATATACCCCCAAAAGTAATCGGAATGATTGGCCGCGTACAATACAAACTGGCCGCCTAGTGATTGACCAAATATGATCCTCCGATCTTCCTTTATCCGGTAGTGCTCATCGATAGACTTACCGATCTCTTGGGTCAACACCTCAAGAAAATCACTTGCGCCACCCCAGTACTCTCGCTCGGAAGAGGGTGCGGTAAAATCCGTGCCCCGCATGTTCCCCTTTTGCCAGTCATCCGTACCATAGGATATTCCGACAATAATCATGTCCGGCACTTCCTCGCCTAGACTGAGGTATCGATAGTAGGAGGCCAACAACGGAAAGGTGACTCCACCATCTAGTGTATAGACCACTGGGTATTTATCGCTGTTGTCGTGGTAACCTTCCGGAAGACGAACATAAACGTAGAAGCTTCTTTCGAGTTGATTGGAGAAGATCGTATGCTGCCTGACCTCACCAAGCCCTTGAAGCTTTGAATAGTCTTGGGACCACACTGGTTGCTGAACATACACAAGTAAAAACAACACGACGAATCTAATCATGGAATGTAGCCTGCACTGCAGCCGGTTGATCTATTACGTTAAATCCGACACCGCCCGGGCTCAAGGCCATATTTGACTATCGTAAATGGTGTCCTCCAGTAAACTTCCCGAGTACCTAATTACCGATAGCCTAAGTAGAACGCTTCAATCAAAGTTTGAAGCACCATTCGCGATACTAGCGTGTCCTACACCTAGTGAGATTTGAGACACAATCCCACCGTCCATTGGTATTGGTTTTATAGAGTAAAGATTTAGGGGCTGCCGTAAAGGCGTGTGAACATCTTCCTGCGGCATTTTTCTCCGCGGATGGAACTGCATATCTCGACTCCACAAATGGATGTCCTACTACACTTTGCATAAAAGTGTTTATCTGTGACGCGCGTAGACGGAGGCGACATAGTCCTTGACAGGATGATTGTTCCATCTGGCTAACCAAGTTCGCCCTACTGGTGTACTGCTAACGATATCGGCGCCAGGTGTTGATGGTGGAAAAAACAAAGGATACAAAAGAGATGCTGCGGTTAGGTCTGCGATGGAAAATTGATCACCCGCGAGATAGCCGCGTTTCTCTACTTGTTTGGCAACTTGATCAAGTACTGTAAGCGTTTTGTGTCGCAGACCCTCTGGATCAGGAACATGTTTGTTTAGCATTTTCCTAAACCTTGGAAACATCCCGTAAAAGAACAGTTTGTAGGCCGAAAACTTTAGCCCACTTTGACCTGCAGTTAACATCCGGAAAAAGAAATAACGGTCCCCTAGGAAGTCGTGAAACATGGCGCCCCGTATGCTTGGACCCACTGCATCTATCTGATCTTGCCAAGCCAATGCACGTGCGCAATCGTTTTGGTCACTAGGATATAGAGAGTTACGGGAGGATTGCTCTTCTAACTCTTGGATAATGGCTGCAGAACCCGCCGTGACTTGGTCACCCAGACTGATAACCGGCACCGCCGTTTGCCCGCTGATTCTCGAGATGTGTCGCATGTGCAAGAATGGCAGGTGGTAACGCTCACGGAACGGCATTTGTTTGTATTGCAGGGCCCACTTGACCTTTTCGCAGTAGTTGGAAAAGTAAAAGGTATGTAATACCAAAGAAGAGTTGCTCATGGGCTCGCAATCCGTGAAATATTTAAATATGATATACATCATATTTAAAATAAACGACAAATAGCAAGGACTTTCTTGCTAGGCAGTTTTAAGAGGTGC
>JBCCFQ010000040.1:0-12422 GCA_039029655.1 Pseudomonadota bacterium
CAAAGGTCGCCGGGTGGTGGCGTCTATGCCCTCGGAGCAGGTCAAGATGATGTCCATTTCATTTCCTGCGGCCAGCAAAGAAACCGAGATGGCGAGCATTGCTCGGTTGGCGGGAGATCGTCTAAGCGATGACCTGGCCAACTACGCGGTGGAGTACATTCCTATTCGACAAAGCGCCCGGGAAGGCGAACGTCTCGGATTGATTGTGCTTAGTCCAAAAGAATCCGTTTACCGATTTCTTGATCTGCTGGCATCCGCAGGACTCAGCGTTGACGCATTGGAGATCAGTCCTGTAGCGCTGCGCCGCTTTATTGCAGCATCTAACCGACCGGTGGACGAAACCTTACTTATGATGAATACCGGGCCGGAGTCCACATACCTAAGTCTTATGGCAGGTCGGCGATGCTGTCTAATCAATCGGTAGAATTTGGGGAATCAAAACTTCTAGAAAAGATTGCAGAGAGTCTTGAAGTCACCCCCGAGATGGCCGAGCAGTTGATTCGCGAGAAAGGCCTAGATCTGGGCCAGATACCTCACGGATCATCAGACCGACAAACTGTTTCGGCATTGGTGAACATTGCAAAACCAATTTTTCTCGAGTTGGCCCGAGAGATTGACCGTGCGTTCCTTTTTGCAGAGTCCGAGAACCAGGGTAAGTCGGCCAAGACTGTGTGTCTCTTTGGTGGTCTGGTCCGATGGCCAGGTGCTGCGGCACTGTTGAGCCGAATGCTCGAAGTGCCTGTCTCGAATATGAGCCAGGACATGTTGCCGTTCACCAAATCTTCGAATTCGATTGTCGAGTCTGCGGACATGGTAACAGTCACTGGCCTTTGTCTTCGTGGTATGGGTTATGACTGATTTCAACCTAATACCCAATGAATACTTGGTTAGGCGTCGAAGAAGTCGTTATGTGCGGCTTTACGCATTTCTTTTGGCCGGTTCGTTGGTGCTCAATGGGGTTACTTTTGGTTACTTCACGCAGTTGGAGGCGATGACAAAGAATCAGGTTGAAGTACTCCAGACAAAGCAGGCCGCTACGGCACAACAACGTAGCCAGCTAAGTGTTCTAGATGCGCGGCGGAACAACTACGAGAGCGAACTTAAGATTCTCGCCGGTTTAAGAAGTGGTGGTGCAGCAAAGACGATGTTCACCACCATAGACCGTGCGCTCCCTGATAAAGACGTTTGGTTTTTAGACTGGCAGTTCAGAAGAGCTGGTGTTTTGGTCACGTCCACCCAGGAAGCAGTCAATACTGGGTATTTCATCGTGGTGCCGGACAAGGGCACTCAAACCGAGGACCAGCCGTGGCGAGTACAGACTCACATGACCATCAAGGGTCAGGCAAAAGACCATGTGGCTTTGTCTACCTTCGTTCGAAACCTGTTTGCGCAACCGGAAATTGAAGATGTGCGGGTTAGGCGTACAACGTTGAGGAGTGGTCAAAGCAGCAAGAACGTGGAGTTTGATCTAGCCATTGTCCTCAATACCGAAATTGGAGTGAGAGGGTGAACCAGTTGCTCGAAAAGATAACGGACCGACATTTGCTGTTAGCGCTCACGGGCATTGTTTTGCTGCTAGTGGTGACATGTTTTATGTATTTGGTGCTTCCAAAGGTTAAAGGCAGCAATCAACAACAGAAACTTCTTACTTCGCTGGAAAGGGTAGAGGTCAGCGACGAAGGGCTATCCAGACAATTGCAGGATGTGCAGCAAAGAGTGAGGGAGTTAGAGCGAGAACTCCACGGAGATATGGTCAATCTTCCCGCCAAGGAGATGGAAGCCTACATCATTGGCCGACTGCAGACGATTTCTTGGCGAAATCAAATACAACTGTTGGCTGTCGAGCCAAAGGTCGGTGCTGAATTTGAACCGTTCCAGGAGATCTTATTCAAGGTTCAGCTTCACGGCGATTACCACGATTTGTACCAATGGTTAGATGATGCAGGTCGCGAGCTAGGCTTTGTGGTGGTTAAAGAGTATGCCATGCAACCCGTACAGACGGACGAAGCAGTCCCGAACCTGTCAGCAACACTGACCATGGCGTCTTATCGGGCGGTGGATAGTGGTTAAGTTGTTCGTCGCGCTGATGGCTATGTTGCTCTGGTGTGGCGTTGCAATCGCCACTGAGCTTCGTCACAACCCATTTGAAAAACCGCCATCCACAGTTGAAACACCAAGCCCTGGTATGAATAGTCAGGCTACGGTTCGGACAAGCCTTAGTTTGGGTGGTGTGGTTCTTGCAGGTTCGAGTTCGGTGGCCACGGTCAATGGCCAAATTTATCGTCTGGGAAAAACCATCAATGGTATGAGGCTAGAAGCGGTTGATGAGGATGGCGCAACCTTTATACGCAATGGAGTTCGCATCAGGCTCGAGTTGGAGGAGCCCGAATTGGATGATTCAAATGAATAAGACTAAATTGAGAGTTTTGATTGGAACATTGCTGGTATCTGCCGTGCTCCTGGTTCCCATAAAGGTTGGCGCACAGGATCGCAACGATCCGATTTCATTGTCCATGCGTAACACGGAAATTTCCGAAGTTATGGCCATGCTGTCTAAGATCCAGCGTGTCAATATTCTATTGTCCGAAGAAGTTGGTGGAGAAGTCTCTTTTAATCTCTACGACGTGCCCCTGGATCAGGCGATTCAATCTATTGCCAATGCGGGTGGTTATGCCGTCGAGCGTCGTAACGGTACCTATTTCATCGTTTCCAGAGAAGAAGCCGGCATCTATGGCGACAGTGACCTGACACAGGTCCAGACCTATAAGATTCAGTATGCTGACCCAGCTTTAGTCGAAGGTTTACTTCGGCCGTACTTGTCAAACTACGGAGAAATTACGGCACTTCCAGAGAGAAACCTTCTTGTGGTTGAAGACAAGCCATCATTCCTGCGTCGTATTCGAGCCATTATCGAAGATGTAGACCACAAGCCAAAGCAGATACTTATCGAAGCGAAGATTTTGGAGATTACGCTAAACAATGAGGATTCCTACGGCATCGACTGGAGTAATTTCTTTTCCAGTCAAGACGGTGAAGGATCTTTTGGTACCCGAGGGCTTGCCGGCGCCGGGGACTCTAGTTCTTCTGGGTTTGTGTTTGATGTCACCAACAGCGATTTTTCTGGCATGCTCACGGCCTTAGAAGAAGACGGTCGTGTACGTACCTTGTCGACGCCGAAGCTATTGGCTTTGGATGGTCAGGAAGCATCAGTCATCGTGGGTGATCGCAGGGGTTATCAGGTGACCACCACCATCAATCAGGTCACCACGGAGAGTATTGAATTTCTAGAGTCTGGGGTGATACTTCGTGTGACACCGAAGGTGGACGGTCTGGGTCGCGTTCTGATGGATATTCACCCAGAAGTGAGCACCGGTGTGGTGGACGCCAACGGCATACCGTCCCAAACGACAACGGAAGTGACAACGCAGCTGCTGGTATCCAGCGGTCAAACTATCTTTGTGGGTGGTTTGATTAAGCACACTTTGTCTGAGACCAGAAAGGGTGTGCCGGTGCTAGGGCGGGTTCCAGGGCTTGGGCGGTTGTTTTCCAGTCGCGAGCAAACCAACGTAAACACTGAAACCATTGTTCTCATAACCCCAAGCCTCGTCGATTCAACCGCTGATTCGTGGAATCAAATTCCGGCGGATAAGGTGGAAAAGGCCGAAAGTGTCTTAGACGAGAAGGCGGCCACCATAAGCACCGAAGTGGATCAGACATTTCAGATGTCGGCCTGGGAAGGTGCAGAAGACTAAAGAATAGAGGCGCTCTGATTCATCTAGGTCGGTGAGCCAAATCCAAAACCGCGTTTTCTTACAAGAGCCTGTCGAATGACCGGTATCGATCTCGTGCGCTAAGGCTAAGGGAAGTCCGACATGAGTGCTTGCTGAGAAAATTGTCGTAACTATCGAAACACACGAGACCGATACCGAATCACTACCACACTGGCATTTGTTTAGTTCACTACACCCACCCATTCAGTCAAAACCGCTTCGATTTCGTCATGACCAGGCGAAGCAAGATCATTTTGAATCTCCGAGGCGTGACCAAAGGTGGCCGCGATAATAGGCATGCCGTCGACCTCGGTCTTTAGCATGACCCGTTTGTTTTCTTCGAAACGTTTTGTCCAAGCATTGCGAACTTTGGCCCAATAGTCTGATGTCTTGTGCCAGTATTCGTATGCGGGCTTGAAATCGAACCCATCAACACGTCGATAGTCGTTAAAGCCAAACTCTCTCACTAACGTGCCTGTTGTGCGCTCACCGTCGCGGACGGTTTTGGTGTTGTCCTGCTCATGGGTCCATCCCAATGGAGTGACTGTATGACGGTTCTCAACATTCAGCGCATTGTAGTCACTGCGCGTTGTATATTCTCGGCGAGGCAGAGGCCTCCAACTACGGTCGCTGGTCCAGGTAGATACGCCATTTTTGTGTTGCCAGCGACCCGTACCACAATAGCGCGGAGCATCAGACACTTCATAAACACACTGTGTCCATGCACCTTTTGTTTTTTGGTCATCGAGGGGGACGACATCCCAAGTTTGATCCGCTACAAACTCAAAACGACTGGGTGCTTCGTAAGTCCAGTCTTGCCTCCAGTGTTTTATGACATGCGCACCCTTGGAACTCACAAGTATGTGTTGTAGAACGATGTGATTGGGTTGTTCAGAGACGACAACAACAGTCTCGAAAGCACCAGAGTCCTTTGGTTTGTGTCGCTGATATCCGTTCTGCAGAACAACAGTCTCTTCAAAATGAAAACCGACCTTGTATTCGCCTTGCATTGCGAGTACTGCGGCTCGATCCATTTCCTGTTTCGACGAAACCCCACTTATCTTATCGAAAAAGTAGTTTCGAGACTGAGTGTAGCGTGGGGGTTTCTCCGTGGTTTTATCCGTCGCGGATGTTTCTTCTGTTGTTGTCGGTTGGACAGCACATCCCGATATCATCAAAACCGCAGTGAGTAGCTTAACTTTCTTCACTCTTCGCTTCCCCCTCGGTAGACGGGCGAATAATTAGGCTCGACGGCTGTGGCGGACAGCAGTGTGCCGTGGTCTCCACTATGACCGGACTCAAAAAGGGCAGAGGCGGGCCTTCGGATCATTTTCCTCTGGCTGAGAGCGTCGATTTTGACAAAATCTCGACTGGCGTTTGAGTAACTCCCACAAGAAAACGCGCCCGAAGTTGTGATACCGTCGATTTTGACCACTCCTCGATCACCCGCAATGCTTCGGATGCTAAAGCCACTGCGAGTGAGTCGAGTTCCTTGGTTGTCAACGGCAACTCCCGCCTCGTACCGCATGAGACCGACAATATCGTTTGGTTTCGAAATCCATTGCCCGGCATCAACCCTATGCCCAGCAACAGGTGATTGTTCAAAGACATCGAAAAAAACCTGACCACGTTCCTGGCAGCTAGGTTGGCTGCCCTGGGTGTGGCCAGATGGGCTTATGGATTCGGCGAGCCCCATCACGAAAAATCTCTTGCTGTACGATCAAGCATGAGTGGGAATCTAAATGATAATCATTATCATTTCAAGTGTTCTTCTTCACAATCTTAGGTTTTTGCGGTTTTACATAAGGCAGGCGTTGTCGCCGTCTGAGGCTACTTGGAACCCTAAAGCGTTGATTCTCTTGCTTTGGTCAGAATCAGGAAATCTTGCGGGGTTTGTATGATTCAGATGAATAAATTGAATCTTTTCTTTTTGCTTTGGTTTTAAGTGTTCAAAGCGCTTCAACATGTGGGCAATTCGTGGATGTGGAAATGACGACATGTCCCGCCCAGGGATTTCATTGTTGTCATAAAAGGTGGCGTCGACAAACGCCCAATCGACTTGGTCAATCATGTCCTCGACACGTATACCAAACTCTTGTTCCCATTCATCCCAACTATCAATGTCGGGCACAAACAGAACAGACTGCTTTGGCGTATCAATAACAAAGCCGACGGTTTCAGAGTATTCATCACGATGGGGTACAAGATAAGGGGTAACCGACAGGTGTTTGCTTAGTCGGTTGGTTTTCTGGTCAGTGAGTGGATTGAGGGAAATGTTGTCGTAACGAACCATTTGATCCCAAGGCCCGTTATTACTTAGAAATTCCGCCATTCTTGGCATAACGTAAACCGCGAGTTCTTTGGCGCCCATGGATTCGTGACCAAAAAACATTAAGCCAGCGTAGTGACCGATGTGTGCATGGGTTAGGAAAACGCCATTCAACCCGGGTTTTGGTTTATCGAAAGTGATGTGCTTATCGAGCCTGTACAATTGCTCACGTACATCCGGTGTAGCCTCAAATAAGTAGCGTTGTTCCAATTCATAGTCAATGATTGCAAGAGACGATGCCAAGCGTTTCTTTGCTGGGTCTTGCCAAGCGGGGTCGTTGTTGTTTCCGATTTGTGGTGCACCCGCATCTTGGGCCGTGCCAAGCACGACGAGTTCCACGGTACATTGTGTGTCCTGGGCCAGAACAACGTGACACTCCAGACAAATACAGGTTAGCAGGGTGGCGAGAAGTACAAGTACCCGACTGCTCATGTAGTGGAGCGAGAGACCACAAAGGTTTCGTCGTTAAACCAAAGAGGCCCACGTTTCTGTAAGATGGACTCGGTACTATGCAAGTAGTCTTCTAAACTGCCGGCGGACTGCAATTGGTTTTCGGAAATTTGCGCCACATAGGTGGCTGCATTCCAAGCGGCGAACAACGTGGAGGTACCGATACTGGAATCAACTTCGTTGGGGAGAGTGTGCATTCGATAACGAACAATGGCTTCTGACTCGTCCATGCCATGGGCAAAATAATCGTCTGCTGCGTCACCCAACGTATTGTTGAGTTCCCGCATGAGATCGAAACGATCATCTTTGAAAGGGTCCCACTCAGGCCAAATTTCTCTTATCAGCTCTAAGGCAGGATCGTTACCGTGGGATTGCGCCACCACAACACGCCCCCCTTTGCCCAGGTTTTTCACCATGGGCAACAATACATTTTCTACTTTGAATTTTGCCGGCATGGCGGCCCGCCAGGGCTGGGAGGCGATGATTAAGTCGTAGTCACTGCGGGCAACACCCTTGGTTGGAATGACATCATTCAATAAGAATTCGTGATCTTTGCGATAGATTGTGACAACAGTGGGTTTTTCGTAAATTGGGTTTCCGGTTTTTTCGCTGGCTTTAACTTTCCAGCCGTCAACCAGCAAGCCGTCAATGCCCCGAACCTGTGTATCAAACTCATAGGCGGTGTCGCCGGACAGAGCGACATTGTGCCAGTTAATAGAGTCGTGTTTGCTCCCAGGGTTTAGATTCAGTGTAGGTGCTTCTTTATAAAACATATTGGTCAGCACAAAAACCGTGGCGGGGTGCTCGGCTAATCGCTCTGTGAATTTGGCCAAACAAAGCCGCAAATCTTCCAAACTGATTTCTTTTCCCACAACATAATGAGGAATAGTTGGGAACCGTTGATGGGCAGCGCGGAGTACATAACTGAGTAAGGCGCCGTCTCCTAAACCAGCGTCAAACAAGCGGAGCGCCGGTGGTTTAGGCCGCAAGTGGGGCAGTTCCCGTTCTACCCGCTGGGCGATCTTCCACTTTTCATTGGTTGCCGTCACAAACGACATATAATTCTGGCGATTGTCTATGAATCGCTGGGGCTTTTCCGTCATATTATTCTCATTTGTTATGCCCAATAGTTTGGAACAAATTCCCCAGCGAGGGAAGCCAAGCTTGAGTTTTTGACGTTAAAGCAATGGGTTATGGCGTATCTAGGACTTCCGGGTTGACCACATTCCGGGGGTGACCCGCGACAAAGCCGTCCAAGTTGTCTATGAGTTGATCAACCATCGTTTGGCGAGCCTCCGCACTGGCCCAAGCGACGTGGGGTGTCACTATCACGTCAGGGCGTTTTGCCAGCTCCATAACCACATGATCGTGTGGTGGTGGTTCGGTGGGAACAACGTCAATGGCCGCGCCTCCAAGATGTCCTGATTGGAGTGCTGCCTGGAGAGCTTCTAGGTCGACAATTTCGCCTCTCGCGGTATTGACCAAAATAGCGTTGGACTTCATTTGCTGCAACCGTCGAGTGGAAACAAGTCCGGCACTTTTTTCAGTGAGGGGGCAATGAATACTCACGATGTCACTATCGCCAAACAATACGTCTAAGCTCACCAACTCACCATCAAACTTTTGTCGACCACCCAAGCTGTGATAAACCGGCTTGATACCCAACCCTTGGGCTAGCTTTCCAAGGCCCATAGCAATGGAACCAGTGCCCAAAATACCCAACGTGGTGCCGTTAAGATCATGCATGGGTGTGTTGAAAAAACAAAATTGCTTCGATGCTTGCCAAGCGCCTTCAAGCACCTCTTCACGATAACGAAACAGGTTGCGTCTCAACGCCAATATGACCGCTAAGGTGTGTTCCGGGACGGCGGTGGTAGCGTAATCTCGAATATTGCTGACAACAACACCGGCTTTGGTGCATGCCTCAAGGTCAATGACGTTAGTTCCGGTTGCAACCATGGCAACTAACTTAAGATTAGGTAGTTGATCCAGGACTGCGGCCGTCAGTCTCACTTTGTTGTTAATCAGGATATCCGCAGGACTGGCTCTTCCGATCAATTCATCTTCATTGGTTTGACGGTAGTCTGTCCAATGGTGTGGAAAACTCGGCTCTCGCAGAGCGAGGCCAGGACCCAAGGTGGCCTGATCTAGAAAAACGATATTGTGTTGAGCGTTTGCTATGTCACCATACCCAATTAGAGTTAGGTGCTCAGTATATTCTGTGGCGCGAGTTTGTCTCAACTAGGCCGTTTTGCAAACCAGTCCTTGCATGGGGAGTCGAACGATATTGGTGACGCCTGCTCGATCCGAATTGAAGTAAATGTAACGACCGTCCCGTGTCCAATAGGAGTAGCTGTCTTTCCAGTCACCCTGGGTGAGCCGAAGGAGCCGCCCTGAAGGAGTTCTAATATACAGGTTAGATTGCTCAGGACTTTGTTTGAAATCGGAACTGAACACGATGGTCTGATTATCGGGGGCCCATGAGCCATAGCTTTCTTCAAAAGGAGACTGGGTCAGGCGGATTTCGTGGTGGTCGTTTAGGTCAATGCTGTACAGGTCGAAGTCGTATCCACCACTGGGTCGCTGTCTTACCATTCGGTGAAACAGAATTTTGTGTCCGTCGGGGGAAAACTCGCCATGTGCATCATAAACATCGTTGTCGGTGACTTGTTTGATGTTTCCCGTTGACCAGTCCACTAAGACCAATTCTGAGTTGCCGCTGCGAAAGGCGTTGAACAAAATTGTTTCGTTGTCGGGGGAGAAGCTTGGTAGGAAGTCATAGCTGCCGTGAGGTGAAATAGACTTGCTCCGCTTACCGTCACGGTCGTAAATAAAGATATCGGTGTTATTTTCAGTGATGTAATGTGCACCAACCAACCATCGACCGTTGGGAGAGAAACTGCCCGTGTTGTTGAAGCGTTGTGGCAGTTTGGTTTTTTTCATTGTTTCCAGCTCTAGCAGATACGCGCCTCGGGATTCGCTCTCATCACGTTTGCTCCAGGCAACGGACAGCCATCGTCCATCTTGGCTAACGCCCTGAAATTGATAGGTGTCATGTGGTTCAAAGGTGACCTGCTCGATGGCGCAGGATAAGTTGACCGTCCCTTCATCCACCTGAACCGCGCAGCCACAAAGTTGGCAGGCCAGATAGGCCAAAAGAATATTGCATTTTCCGTAACTCACACTTCTTATTTATCAGAGTCTGTAACGGTGCCCAAGGTCATTCTGGCGCTATTGCCCGGTGTTTGTTGATGCACCGTCAGATCAGGACACAGCTTTGTAATTGTCTGAAAATAATAGAAAAAGGACCAAGCCACACGCATGGGGGTGCTGGTACTGTGGCTTGGTCCTGGTGCGGCCGTCGCAGCCTATTGGGTTAAACGCAACAGCGACTATTCTGTTGACAAGAGTTAAGTACCGTTTGGTTTAAATTTGGTTCAATTGTGGTTGCTCGCCAGCAAAACTTGTTTGGCAATGGCGATATCCTGGGCCGCAATACCTGTCTGATCCACGATGGTGATTTCTTCATCAACGGTTCTGCCGGGCCTGCGCCCAAGAAGAATTTCGCCTAACTCGCTGACGTTTTCATCGCTGATACGGTCAAGGCGGTGTGATTGTTGATATTCGCCGTGGTCTAAACATTGTTGCCGAGAGTCCGCCGACAGAACTGCCGCTCGGGTAACTAATGTGGTGTCTAGTTCTTGCTTACCTGGCGCATCGGCGCCAACGGCGGTGATGTGGGTGCCAGGTGTCACCCAGTCGGACAATATCAACGGTTCCGTTGCCGCAGTGGTGGTTACAATGATGTCCGCTTTGTGACAGGCCTCCGCCAAATCATCGGCTACACCGACTTGGGCACAGCTTATTTGCTGGGCCAATTGTTCCGCACTGTCCTTTGACCGACCCCACACTTCAAACTTGAGATGAGGCCCAACAAGATTGGCATGGGCTTCGATTTGGTGACGAGCCTGTACGCCGGTACCCACCATCAAGAGCTGGGTGGCGTTTTCTCTTGCCAACAGTCTCGTGGCAATAGCGCCTCCGATGGCCGTCCGTATGTCCGTCATCAACATTTCATCGTGTAGCAAGGCGACGGCTTCTCCCGTCTTAGAAGACAATACCAGCGACAAGCCGTTACCCGTAGGTAGCCCGAGTTTTGCATTCTCAGGAAAGCCGGCGGCTATTTTCACAACAAACACGTCGTCGTTCTTGATTTGCCCATACTTGATGTGACAATCGCCCTGGTGTTCCGGAAACACAATATGACCCACGGGGGGTTGGTTGATCTGACCATTGCTATAATCGCGATAGGCTTGTTGGATGGCATCAGCGCATTTGGAGAAATCGATAAGGTTTTCTATGTCTTGTCGTTTTAAGATAATCATAGGGCATACACAGAATGTGAATGTGACAAAGGTACGTTATGACCACTTTACCTGATTTCAGATTAGAAACGCATTTTTCTAAGTGGGAGTTTAAGGCTCGTTACCACATGACCGCGTCGGATGCTGAGAGCATGACACTGACCGAACTGTTAGGTCTGGCAAGTGACCAAGACAGAACCTCGTTCGAAAAAATGAGTTTGGGATATACCGAAACCTTTGGTGCTCCGGATTTGCGAGAAACCATAGCTACCACTTACGAGAATCGAACCGCTTCTGAGGTGCTATGTTTTGCAGGTGCCAGCGAAGGTATTTTCGCGGCCAACAATGTGCTGCTGGATTCCGGTAGCCATGCCATCGTTGTGACGCCCAATTATCAATCCCACGAAACCTTGCCTCTGGCCATATGTAACGCCACCGGTGTTCCTCTCAATGGAGACGATGGTTGGTCGTTAGACCTGGATCGGCTAAGAGACGCCATTCAACCCAACACACGTTTGCTGACCATTAATTTTCCTCACAATCCTACCGGTGCAATTTTGCCGCTGGCCCAATACCGGGCTCTAATTGAGCTTTGCCGAGAGCGTGGCATTTACATCTTGCATGACGAAATCTTCAATGGCTTAGGGCCATCCGATGCGGAGCACTTACCTTTTGTGGCAGATGAATACGAGCGAGGCCTGTCTCTAGGCGTCATGTCTAAGTCCTACGGTTTGCCTGGACTTCGCGTTGGCTGGATTGCGTGCCAGGACAAAGAGCTGCTTTCAAAGATGGAACGTATGAAACACTATTTGTCTATTTGTAATTCCGGTCCCAGTGAACGTTTGGCCAACATAGCCTTGAAGAGTCGCGATGAAATACTGGCCCGCAATTGCGCCATTGTGGATGAGAACTTGTCCATGTGGGACGAGTTTTTTGCTAAGTATCCGCAGTTGTTTGAGTGGCAAAGACCTCAAGGGTCTTGCACAGGATTTCCTCGCTACAAAGGCGCTGACGGTGTGGAACGATTTGCCCGTTCATTGGTGGAGGAGAGCGGCGTGTTGCTATTACCGAGTTCCATTTATCACTCTGATTTGAATGAGACACCAAAGGATCGGTTTCGACTCGGGTTTGGTCGTAAGCACCTCCACGACGGTCTTGCCGCAATGGATGAGCACATGCAGCGGTATTGTGTTTGAGCCGCCTGACCAAAGATGAGAATGCTTTATCGATAATCGTTCCGACAAAGACTTAGTTCAAGTTTGTAATACCGGTTCGTCACCTCAGGCGAGACAGGCATTCGACGCTCTGTATAGTCGACACAAGTCTTATGTGGCTAAGGTCGCGGCACGGTTTGGTGCCGATCGCGATCAAATCTTCGACATTATCCAAGACACGTTTTCTTATTTGCTGCGCAAGTTTCCACCTCCCGGAGAAGGTTTGATACTCACCGCAAAGTTCACGACCTTTCTTTATCCTGTGATCAAGCACACCACTTTGGAAGCGAAAAGA
>JBCCFQ010000041.1:0-12273 GCA_039029655.1 Pseudomonadota bacterium
CGGAAGCTGAATTTTGTAGTGATTGGCCTGTTGGTGGCGGCCCTCACTGTTTCGATGTTACTCAATTTTAATTTGTTACGCACCGACGCACCCACCGTGTCCGACGCGTCAATCGCGGTTTTGCCCTTTACGGCTTCAGGGGGGAACGAAGATCATGTGGCTTTCGCCGACGGTGTTCACGATGACCTATTGACCATGCTGTCCAGTGTGGGTGATATGAAGGTTATTTCAAAAAGTTCGGTCATGGGCTTTCGCAGTAGTAATAAGAATGCGAGGGAAATCGCTCGACAACTAGGCGTGGCTACCTTGCTTCAAGGCTCTATCCAGAGAGCAGGCGACAACGTAAGGGTGAATGTTCAGCTGATAGACGCTCAAACAGACACCAGTATTTGGGCGAAGCAGTACGATGAAAGACTCACCCTTGAAAACATTTTTGATATACAAAGCAAAATATCTAAAGCCATAGCTTCAGCCCTTCGGACAGAACTTACCGAAGAGCAAGAACAGCGTATGGCAGCACGACCCACCGACAGTTTGGAAGCAAGAAGCAAGTATTTGGCCG
Organism: Pseudomonadota bacterium; assembly: GCA_039029655.1. Taxonomy (GTDB): domain Bacteria; phylum Pseudomonadota; class Gammaproteobacteria; order Steroidobacterales; family JBCCFQ01; genus JBCCFQ01. The sequence goes on from JBCCFQ010000041.1 coordinate 563, forward strand.
GTAAGAAGGCGTTGGAAAAAAGGGGTCTGGGAAACTTAAGAGAAGCCCGGCGGTTTTTTGAGGAAGCCATTGAGCTGGATCCAAACTATGCCCAAGCTCATGTGGGTTTGGCGGCCGCCGTTGATCTGATTTATGTGAATCACTTTGCCATGAGTAAGGAAGAGAGCTTCGAAATCAGTAATCGGCATATTGAGATTGCGTTGGATCTGGATGACCAAGATCCCATGGCTTATGCGGTCCGCGGCCTTATGCGGCGCACAGCCAGTAACGACGATCGACTGAACCCGGAGTTCAAACTTGCTGAAGCCGACTTCAACAAAGCACTAGATCTAAACCCCAATCACATACAAGCACTACAGTGGTACGGTGGCATGCTTTTTGCGGATCAGCAGTTCGAAGCTGCCCGTAATGTCTATGAACATGCGATTGAATTAGATCCTCTGGCGATTGTTCCCCGGCAGAACATGTTCAACTTGCTTAGCGTGTTGGGTGAGAACGAAACAGCCGTTCGGCTGGCCTTAGAAACCATTCAGCTTATACCTGACTACAATCTGTCTTATCAGTTTTTGAGTGATCATTTGACGGCATTTGGTCGGCTGGACGAGGCCATGGCTTGGGCTATTGAGTCTGTCGACCGAGATTCAGATCCTACAGCTTGGGTCAATTTTGTGCCCTTGTTGCGGGAACTGGAGCAGATAGAGCAATTGGATTCCATCATAAAAGGCATGCCTGAAGACCATCCGCTGTATCAGGTATTTAAAACCTTTGAGGCCTATGTGCTTGGCAACACGGAATTGGCCTTGGGTCGTTTCGAGGCCATGTTGGAATTCATGGATGACCCGCCGGACTTCTTACCCAGTGTGACAGCGTCCCTGGCATTTGAGTTGGGAGATTGCGAAAAGGTCACACGCTATATGAGCGAGAAGTGGCCCGAACTTTATCAAGAACAGCCTTTGATTCGGATTCGTAACATCGGCGAAGTGCCAAGGATTGCTTACTGTCTGAAGGAAGATGGTCAAGTAGAGCGTGCCGAAAGCCTCTTGTCCGCCGCACTAGTGGAACTGAGATCGCTACCCCGTTTGGGCACAGCGGGCTATGGTGTCATGGATGCAGAAGTGTATATGGTGATGGGTGAACCTACCCAGTCGCTGGCCATTCTTGAAGAAGCAGTGGCGTCGGGGTTTCGCAGTGGCTACCGTTATAGTGGCTACAAACTTCAGGACAACCCTATTTTGAAGCCTATCAATACGGAACCGCGTTTTGTGGAGTTGGTGGAGTTTATTGATTCTGATATCGAGCGCATGCGTGGCAATGTAAAAACGGCGGAACAAACTGAAGATTGGACTAATCTTCTGAGCATGGTCAGAGAGTCTCCCATTAGGCCGACCGCCAGTCCGTAATCTCCTGATTTTTCGAGGTATCTCCAAATCACGTTGGCCCGCGTGAGGCCAGGGTTTACACTATGATTTCCGATCAAGGAGGTGTGGCGGTGGCAAAAGTACTAGGCATTGGCGGTATCTTTTTTAAGTCCAAAGACCCGGTGGCATTGGCCGCTTGGTACCAAGAGCACTTAGGTTTCAACGTGGACGGCTCGTTTGGTGGGACTGTGTTTCAGGCTTCAGAGGTACCAGCTGGGGGATATACCATTTGGGGTCCTTTCAAAGCAGACACCACTTATTTCACCCCCAGCGATAGTCGCTACATGATCAACCTCATGGTGGATGATTTGGGCGAAGCGTTAAAACAAGTGCAATCCGGTGGTGCTACCTTGGTGGGTGAACCGGAGTCTTCTGAGTTTGGCGACTTTGGTTGGTTTATGGATCCCGACGACAACAAGATCGAACTCTGGCAACCACCGCAAGCTTGAGTTCATGAACACCGGGGATTTGCATCAAGCGCCTTGGAGCTGGACCTTAAGCATAGTCACTACGCTAACCGTGTTGTTCATGCTGTACTTGGCCGTCATCGGTTTTGTCGGTCTCCAAGATCACGGTTGGGCATGGTTTGTTGCCATGTGCTTGTTGCCAGTTACTATCATTTTGGCCGGTGCACTATTTACGGTATCTGGATATCGCTTAGTAGACGGCAGTCTTTGGGTCAGGCGTTTTGGCTGGTACACCAAGATTGCCCTAACGGATCTTATTTCCGCTCGAGTAGACCCTGACGCCATGGGCCGTTCATGGCGGGTGTTTGGCAACGGCGGGCTTTTTTCATTCTCCGGTTGGTATAGCAATGCAAAGCTCGGACGTTTTCGCGTGTTTGCCACAGACCCCAGTCTTTCTGTGGTGCTACGTTATCCGGACAAGGTGATAGTTGTGACACCCAGAGACCCAAACAGACTCGTTAGCGAAATCATGAACACCGCAAAAGCTTAAAGTCGCCGATTCTAGACCAAAGCGATGTCCGTCACGTTAGAGTGCTTATCAATCGAGAGCAAGGTGTTGTTGTCTACGGGACGCCAGCCATAATCTTTGCTCAAAGGTTCAGAAGCCACCAACACCGTTTCTCCTGACTCTGATCGTTCTTTCATGTGGCAAACCCCACGATGACACTCATAGGCGGCTCCAGTATGTATATATAAGGAGTGGGCCTCGTGCTCACCCGGTGTGCAATAGCGTGTGACTACCGCAGAGTCACCATCCGTGAGGATAAGGTTCATCCGAGAAGTCTCCGTTACACCCCGTTCACGTTTGAGTTTCTCAATACTGACGATGGCCTCTTTTAGACTTGCGGCCATGGCTTCAGTTTTTGTCATACCTGAATCTTCGTTAAGTCGGTAGTGATGGGCGAACAAAGCAAAAATGTGTTCCGAGTCAGTTGAGCCCTGAATCAAATCATAGGCTTCGTGATTCAGTTGAGCTCTCATGGCGCGACGAATGCCTTTGAAACCGCCGATTTCACCATTATGGGCAAAGGCAAAGTCATTCCAAGAAAAAGGATGACAATTTAGCTGACTCACAGGTAAACCCGGGGTTGCCGCGCGAATGTGAGCGATCATACAGTGGCTGCGAATGACTCTGGCCAACTGTTGCAAGTTCCGGTTGTTCCAGGCAGGGGATATCTCTTTGAACAGGGCTGGTTGCTCGGATTCATCCGGTACGTACCAGGCGATTCCAAAGCCGTCACCGTTAAGTGGCTCTTCCCGTTCCTTGCTGCGATAGCTTTGATGAACAATGGAATGGGAAGGCTCGGTGACTAAAGCACTGAGTTTAAGGGGCGTACCACGATAGTAGACAAATCGACACATATAGCCTCCCTAGCAATCTCTCTTCGACAAACGCTCAGTACTCTTAAGAACCCGATTGGAATGGAAAAAATTACATGAACGTGGAGCTAAGTCTTGTCGGGGTCCAAGATACCGATGTAGGGGAGGGTGCGGTCTTGCTCTGCGTAATCCAAACCATAGCCCACAACCCACTCATCGCCAATGCTAAATCCAAGGTAATCGATATCGACATCCACTTGAGTCATATGGGCTTTGTGTAGTAGCGCGCAGGTTTTTATGGAGGCTGGCTTTCTGGACTGTAGCATCTCGAGTAAGTAATGCAGGGTGTTACCGGTATCGACGATATCTTCCACGATCAGCACGTGCTTGTCCTGGATGTCCTTTCTCACATCTAGAACCAGGCGAACCGCGCCTTGAGTGCTCCCCTGGGAGTAGCTGCTCACGGAAATAAATTCAATGTGACGTTTAATCGTAAGCTTACGACTTAAGTCTGCTAAAAATATGAACGCGCCTTTAAGAACCCCAATGAGAACCACTTCATCCGCATGGGCGTAGTCCGCTGAAATCTGTTGGGCAAGCTCTTCAACCCGGGTTTGAATCTGTTGTTCACTGATTAGGATGTCTTTGGGTGACTCATTCATGGCAACACTCTAGTTTCAATTGGCACTCAGGCCCCATAACTTAGAGTATAAGAGACAGCTGCTACTATTGTGTTTTTATTTTTTGAGGAACGCTTGGACCGTATCCCAAGCGACGAGTTGCAACGCTCCCGCGTCATCTTCAGCGAGCCCCGCGTGATAGTTAAGTCCGACAGGCGATTGTTCAAAAAACAAAGCGTAAAACACACTGGCCGCCAGATAAGTGCCTGCTATCGTGGGATGTCGTTTGTCTGACGTGGTAAGGGAAATGGTGGGATGTTTTTGTCTGGCAGTCTCAAACGCCAGACCCACCGGAGCAACTCGAGCGCCAAGCTTTTCGCCCACCCCAAGGTAAGCCTCTGCCAGTTTCTCGGTCATTTCGGGTTTGTCTGCATAGGCCCAGGTCATAAAAAACACAGGTTCCGCGCCGGCGTCTCGAATTATTTTGCTGAAATCCGACGCCGCCAATTGAAAGGGTCTGGCTGTGTCGGGACTGATGGGCCCTCGACTATGGCCTTGCATGACCACCACATCCCAAGGTTCCGAGGCCACCATGGCCGGCATGGCAGGCCCATGCTCCGGCAGTCGACCACCGGAGATGGTCATGATACGGAGCCGAGTTGAATCCGTGTTTAGCTTTCCGGCCGAAATGAGTCTTCTAAGATGATTATGGAGACTATTGTTGTAATAGGTGAAGCTGTTACCCACGAACAAGATGCGTTGGGGTACTGTAGGGTCTTGTGTGGTTTGTTGGGGTGGCGTGGCACATGCGGTTACGCACAGCAAGAGAACAAACGCTAAACAGAGTCTTGTGGTCATAAGATTTGTTGGGCCGAAAAAAAGGGGAGAACCCTACGAGTTCTCCCCGATGTTTTTCCAATGTCCTACATATCGAATCTAAAGTCCAGATAGTAAGACCGACCTAAGTCGCGATGTGCATCAGCAAAGTAGCCGAAAAACCGATCCGCCAACGGCGCTCGCTTGTCGGTGAAGTTATTGACACCAAAACGGATGCGGGCATCAGAATCACCCCAACCAAATCGATAGTCAGCACTCACGTTATAAGTTTGCACTGAGGGTACCGTGTAGAAAATGTCACCGTTGGGTCCATCCAAGGTCAGGGAGGTCTGGAAGAAATCGCCGATGCTACGACCGGTGAGCGCGGCACCCCAATTTTCCTTGCGCCAACTGACCCTAAGGGTGTGTTTTTCTTTTTGGTTGCCATCTCGACGAATCAAATCAGCAAAGCCATCCACCGGGATGGAGGTGGGTAGTAAGCCTGACTCTTGGGCTTCCAACAAGATAGCGGCTTGTCCACCTGGCTCTTGTTCGAATTCATCCAAGAGAGAGGCCACGTAGCGAATGTCGAATTCACCGGCTCGGGTCTCGGCGCTGTAGTACAGCCCAACGTCGTAGCCCCGCACAGTACGAGTGTCTAGGTTGGCGTACTGATCGCTGACAAACTCAATGTCACCGGCGGGACAAATACCCGCTGCCAGGTAAATATCTGCGGCTTCAGGATCGATATCGTCGGCACGAGACACAGCAGGATTTCCCTGGAACCCCGCACAGTTTGCGGTGCCAGCTTCCAAACGTTGCACCAAATCCAAAATGGTGTGGTTTTCTTCGCCAAATAAACCAATGGTGTCTTCTTTTTCAATGGCCCAATAGTCTAGGGTCAAAGTCAAACCGGGCAGTGGGTCAACCACTACACCAAAGGAATAGTTATCGGATTGTTCTGGACGCAACTCTCGACTGCCTTGTGCAATACGTTGAATGGAGTTAGAGCAGTCTAGAATGTCTTGCATGGGATCACCGCCATTGTTAGCTGCGAACTCACAGGCAAAATCGTTGCGGGTGTTTTGTCGCGCCACAATGGTTTCGTTGATGGTGACCAAGTTGGGTGCTCTAAAGGCTTCTGACCAAGAACCTCTTATTAGCAGTTTTTCCAACGGGCGCCAACCAAGGGCGATCTTCGGCACCGTCGTGCTGCCGACATCGGAAAAGTCCTCATAGCGAAGGGCGACTTGCACATCCAAAGTGTCATGTAAGGGGATTTGAAACTCGGTGAATACCGATAACACATCCCGTTCACCGCTGTTGTCTGGGGTTGGGCTTGAGTTCACCACATCTGACACAAAGGGGAAGGTGTCACCCTGGAAGTCCGTAAATACAATCGTACCGTCCAGACGCGGATCTCGATCGTCTTCGAAAGACTCTTCTCGATACTCGATACCCGCTAGGAAACCTACGGCGCCACCGGGGACTTCAAAGAGATCAGCCGTGGATATTTTGAAATCCAACAGAGTGAGATCTGCTTCGTTGTTTCTAAACACATCCACCAACGCCCGCTCAATGTTGCTGTTCACACCGCCACTGAAGGGGTTGTAAGCCGCGGCGGTGGGGTCCTCCAAGGCTTCCTGCATCAATGTGTTGGAGACCCGATTGCGAGTGATGTCTTCCTTTTCTGCTTTTGACCAAAGCAAAGCCGTTTCCCAATCCCACTTGTCTTGGAAGGTGCCTCTAAAGCCTTGTAGTAAACGATACGTTTCGCCGTCGTTGTCCACGATACGAGGTACTTCGGCAAACCGGATATTGTCGATTTCTATTTCCAATCCTTCGCAGGGTACGCCTGTGCCAATTACCGAATCCGGTAATCGGTTGGGTGAACCACAAGGGCCAAACGGGTTGTAAAAATTTTGTGCGCCCACCCGAAGTTTTACTGTGCTGAAAGGAGCGGAAGGGTGCCGTACCAGATTTGTTTTGGATTGGTAGTAGCCAACTTCGGTGAAACTCTGAATACCGTTGTCGAAATCGTGATTCAAGAACACGAACAGATTGGCTCGTTCCAAAGCAGAGTTGAGATCACGATTTTCATTCAGGTTGTAACGTACGGTACCACTGCCATCGGGTATGCCACATAGGCCAAAGCCTATATCGAAAACACAGTCCGGATCGGTGGACGGTCGTGTCTCAAATTCTCCGCGGGAATCAGTAAAACCGGATGGGATCCCCGATGCGGAGACGCTAGAGACCAGGTCAAACTGCGGGAACAGGGAGTTAGCGCTATTGTTTCGAAAACTCGTGTTACCTGACCACAACGAATCTGCGGGAATGCGATCACGAAAATCTGAGTTAGCCCATCGAGCTTCTTCTTGAGAGTTGACCCGATCGCGTCGATAGTAGTCAGCGAAAACACTTAAGTTGGTTTTGCGGTCATTAAAAAACTTACCCCATTCCAAACTGATGGTCTGATCATCCCGGCCTACATGATCGTACCAACCATGACGCCCTCGTACGGTCAGTCCTTCGGCATTGGATTTGAGTACCGTATTGATGACCCCCGCCACGGCATCGGCACCATAGATGGCGGAAGCACCATCCCTCAGGACCTCCACTTGCCGAATGCCAAACACCGGCAAGGTGTTTGAGTTCACCGAATTAACTGGCACGAAGCTGCCGCCAACTTCTTCGGTTTGGAAGGATGCGGAATTCACCATTCTGCGCCCGTTAAGTAACGCTAAGGTGTTACCTGTACCTAAGTTCCGTAAATTGAAAGCGCCGATATCACCGCGAGCAGCATTCACGCCACCGGAAATGTTTTCAGCTTCGTTGAAAAAGTTTTGACCGTTTTCTGCAATGAAATCTAGTAACTCGTCCCCTGAGTTAATGCCCAGTGCTTCAATTTCTTCCACACCCACCACTGATACCGGTAGTGCTTCGGATATGCTGGCACCCCGTATTTGTGTGCCGGTAACGATGATTTCTTCGATATCTTCGTCGTCTTGGGCGAATGTCCAAGTAGAACAGAGAGACAGAACGACGGAAAACGCGATGGCGCTTTTGCTCATACCACACCCCCATATTGTTGTTTTAATAGGTTCTGGTGACCTACCTGTCTTCACTTTACCCTAGGGAATGAGGTTGACCCGCAGAAAAAGCGGACAAGTTGACTTTTTTCGAGGAGAAAACAACTCGATGGTCTAAAAATCAATAAGTTAAGAGGGCTTTGCCCCATCATATGGAACAAAGTTTGGGTATTGAAGGGGCCGAAAACCCCCAAATGCGCAACGGAAATACGGAGTTTTTAGTCCAACCCTAAGGCCAGGGCCCCGGGTCTTCTGGGGTCTGCGGCGCCGTGAAATACACCCGCTTTATAAAGAATAGATTGCACGCTTCCCATGGTCTGATGAGTCTCCAAAACATGGCCGAGATTCTCCAGCAGTCTTCGGGTATCGATACCGATACCAGTCTCTAATCCTAAGTTGGCAGAACGCCAGGCTTGATGAATTCTGGGTTGGTGTGTGGCCTGGGCCAAATTCAAGTCGTGATCGATGACATTGATGATCACTTGTAGGATCACATTAATAATGCGACCACCACCGGGGGTACCGGTGACCATGTACACCGTGTCGTCGGGTTTAAGCACCAGGGTGGGGGTCATGGTGGACAACATACGCTTACCCGGTGCAATGGCGTTGCTGTGATTGTCTTGGTTATAAGTGAAGTTTCGAATTTGATTGTCTAACAAGATACCGGTGCCGGGGACAACAAAACCCGAACCGAAGGAGTGGCCCAAAGTATAAGTGGTGGCGACGGCGTTTCCCTCTTTATCCATCACCGAGTAGTGGGTTGTGTTAGGGCTTTCATAGATTTGTGTGTCCACCGGTTTAATGTCTGACACCGGGGTGGCTAGACTCAAGTTCACCTGACTCGCCATGTGCTTGGCAATGTCTGGGCCCACAATGGTCGAGATAGGAACAGAGACGAAATCGGGATCACCTAATCCAAAACGCCGATTAGCGGCGGCTTGTTTCATGACTTCTGCAATGATGTGCAGACTCGCGGCACTGTTTGCACCTAAGGACTTCAAATCAAAATGCTCTAAGGTGTTTAGCATCTGCAGTAGTGTCACACCACCGGCGCTCACCGGAGGTTGAGTCACCACGGTGTACCCTCGGTATTCACCAACAACAGGTTCTCTCACTCTGACCTGGTAATCGGACAAATCCTGTTGGGTGATAAAGCCACCCACTTCTTCCATGTGTTCAACAATCCGTTGCCCAACAAGGCCTTCATAAAAAGCATCGCCCCCTTGGGCCATGATGGCTTGTATGGACCAAGCGAGATCCGGTTGTTTGAAGTGCTCGCCGGCTTGATAACTGCTGCCATCGGGTTTGAGGTAAGCGGTGGCACTTCCCGGAAAACGGATGAGTACTTTGCTAGCCGCCTGTAATGCGAAGGCGAGATCATGAGTGACAAAAATGCCGTCTGTTGCAAGATCCAAAGCCGGTTGCAACAAGGTATCCCAGGGCATGGATCCAAACTGTTGCCAAGCTTGGTACAAACCCGCCACCGTACCGGGTACCCCTGGGGCTTGGGGGCCATGGGTCATGTCAGCCCAGCGAAGTTCTCCATCAGCATCCCGTAACGCATTGGGTGCTGCCGCCGCTTTGGGTGCGGCAGAACGAAAATCTAAGGCTGTGTTGTTTTTGGTGTCAGCGTCATGAATCAACATAAAGCCGCTACCGCCTAAATTACCAGCCCTAGGCAAAGTCACCGCCAAGACGAACCCCATGGCAACAGAGGCATCAATGGCATTGCCACCTTGCGACAAGATCTGTTGACCGACCTGAGTGGCGATGTGGTTTTGACTCACCACCATCCCTTTTTTGCCGTACACCGGATGGTGGACGGTTTGGTAGCGAATGACTGCAGATGCGGCCGGGGCTTCTGCGCTAGTGGTAACCGCCAGTTGGTTGGTTTGGCACGCGATAACGCTGAAGGTTAGTAGGCCGGCTAAAAATAGTCTCTTAATCAACTGTCTCATGGCGAGCTACTCAATGTAGCGACGCCGGCACCGGGCCTTCGAGGATCATCTGCCCCTAAGATCTTGCCGTCTAACCACAGGATGGATTGCAAGCTGCCCATAGTGCCAGACGGTTCAATGTTGTGACCCCACTGTTTCAGCAAATTCAAGGTATCAGGATTGGTGCCCGCCTCATAATATAAGGTGTCTGGATACCATTGATGATGAATCCTGGGGTGGTGTGTGGCGGTGGCCAAGTTGGCCTCATGATCCAAAACGTTCACCACCTGTTGTAACACGGCGGTGATGATGCGACTGCCCCCAGGACTTCCCGTGATCAAAAAAGGTGCCCCGTCCTTAAATACAAGTGTGGGTGTCATGGAACTTAAGGGTCGTTTGCCGGGTTCAATGGCGTTGGCGTCACTACCCACAAGACCAAAGGCGTCAGGGGATCCGGGTTTTGCGGCAAAGTCGGCCATCTCGTTATTTAATAGAAAACCTGCCACGGTGATGCCGGTACCAAAAGAAAAATTCAAGGTGTAGGTGTTGGCGACTACATTACCGTCAGCGTCTATTACGGAAAAGTGTGTGGTCTCACCACTTTCATCATCTGTGGCAGAGCCTGGTGCGATGTTTGAGGAAGGCGTTGCGTGGTCCAGTTGAATTTTCTTGTCGGGGTTAGTGTCGGCAAGACCAACTATTGTCTGAAAGCGTTGATTGGCAAAGGTCTGGTAAAGGTCACGAACTTCCGACGAAGTGGCAATAAACTGGCATATGCCTATCAACTTACACCTAGAGGAATCGCGGATAAGGCGAAAGTTACACAGAGGTTTTTGAAAATTAAACTCCGAGAGTTCAACGCTTTGCATGCGGAGATCGAAGACTTACGGAAAGAGGTTTCTTCGCGCGAAGAAACAACAAGTATTAATCAGGCGAACAAGTGATCGACGTAATTCGGAAGCTATTGTCATTGCTCTCAACGCGCGAACGCCGCAATGCATACCTTTTGCTGGTGATGGTGCTCGTCATGGCATTCTTAGATGTTGTTGGGATTGCATCGGTAATGCCATTCATGGCGGTGCTTGCAAATCCGAGCGTCGTCGAGACGAATCAGGTTCTGAACAAGATGTATACGATGTTCAATTTTTCTGATTCTGAGAGCTTTCTCTTCTTTCTCGGCGTTTGCGTATTTGCACTGTTGGTATTGTCAATCGGTTTCAAGGCACTAACGACTTGGTCGCTGATGGGTTTTTCGCAGATGCGCAACTTCTCGATATCGCGTCGGCTTGTTGCCAGGTATTTGCGACAACCTTATGAATGGTTCTTGAGTCGGCATAGTGCCGACCTGGGAAAGACCGTACTAAGCGAAGTTGATGTAGTTGTTCGAAATGCACTTATGCCATTGATGCATTTTCTTGCGCAAGGCTCAATCGTGATCGCGGTGCTGCTTCTGTTGATAGTTGTTGATCCATTTCTGGCGTTAGTAGTTGGAGGTGGAATCGGCGGAGCTTATGGAGTTACGTATTTGGCTCTGAGGCGTCTACTCGAAAGAATTGGCAAAGACAGACTCGCGGCCAATCAAGCGCGATTCAAGGCTGTTAGCGACGCCTTTGGGGGCATCAAGGAAGTGAAACTTGGTGCATTGGAAGACGTTGCGCTGGTCCGGTTTGGCGAGCCGGCACTGCGTTTCGCAAAGGCGCAGAAAACCGCGTTGCTGATTGGAATTCTGCCAAGATATGTACTTGAAATCGTCGCTTTCGGGGGGATGCTGCTTGTTCTGCTCATACAGATGCGTAGTGGCGACGGGTTACAAAGCGCATTGCCGGTGATAGCGTTGTATGCACTGGCCGGTTACCGTCTGATGCCTGCACTGCAAGCAGCATACAATCATGCAACGAAACTTCGATTTGCAGGGCCCGCTCTCGATCAACTTCATGCAGATTTCAACAATACATCTCGATCTTCGTCGACAAAGCCAGGCGGCCGAACTGATTTCTTTCCGTTCGAGGTCATAAGACTGGATGAAGTGACATACGCC
>JBCCFQ010000042.1:0-12220 GCA_039029655.1 Pseudomonadota bacterium
CAACAGCAGCAACGCCAGCGAGCTGGCGGTCTTGGTCAGAAATACTCAAACGGATCTGCATATTATCCAAGTCAGAGATGCCAGCAATGGCAGCCTGATTCGAAACGTATTTCAACCACAATAATATAACCAAATCATCTATGTATGGAGCCGGTGGTAGCGATAAGCTGCCACCGGCTCCGTGCTATGATTAACGCTTCTCTAATCTGTATCGCTTTATTCGAGGACTGGGCAATGAATAAGCCTTATCGACACAACTCGTCACGGACTGACCACTTCTCCACGGAAAAACTCTTACTCAGCATCTTGTTAGTTTGCACAATTAACTTTGGTGTCCCAAACGCACATGCAAGACAAGGGGAATCGCCTAAGAGTTTTTCTACTAACAACCACAGCAAACATACCAGCTCACCTGCCTACGTCGCGGGCACTATTGATCCTGAGAAACTGCGTAGTGCAAACGTGCTCGAAGGCATAAGAAGAAAACCACTACAGGTAGCCACCCCCCTCGATGTTGAGATCGAGTTAGAAAAAGCTGGGCATTGGCAACAAGTGACCGGCGGATTTGTATGGCGGCAAAAGATTACGGCCATCAACGCAACAGACTTAAGTCTGCGATTACAAGACGTTCAGTTGCCTCAAGGCGCAACCCTGCATTTGATTGCCCAAGATCAAGTCTACTTTGAGGGCCCATACACCGCACATGATGTGGATGCCAACGGAACGCTGATGACACCTGCCGTGCCTGGCGACACCGTGACTCTAGAGTTGTTTACACCGAACAAAGACAGTGCTTCTTTCACGGTTGATCGAGCCCTTGCGGGCTTTAGGGACTTGTTTGGCAAGCAAGGCGGACCTCACCTGCAAAAAGCAGGGTCTTGCAACAACAATGCGATCTGCCCTATTGCGAATCCTCATCGTAACCAAGTCCGCGCCACGGCGATGTACGTGTTTGACAACGGTGGCAGCTGCACCGGCACGTTGATTGCGTCTGCTGATGGTGCAACAACACCGTATTTCTTAACCGCCAATCACTGTTGGACAAGCGGCCAAAACCCCACAACCACCACCGTGTATTGGAACTTTGAATCTCCCATCTGCGAGATTGTGGGTGGCGGTACCCTATCCGACAATCAGGTGGGAATGACGCTGCGCTCTTTTGATGTGGACGTTGACTTCCGCCTTTTTGAACTCAATAACCTACCCGACGAGAGTTTTAATGTTTTTTACACGGGCTGGGATAGAGCAGATGTACCCACTACTGCAAGCTATTCCATCCATCATCCGGACACCGACGAGAAGGCCATCAGTTTTAACGATGACCTGGTGACCTCCGACACGGATTGCACTGGCGGAACCGTGCCTGATACTCATTGGATAGTGGACAACTGGGAGGATGGCACCACCGAGGGTGGCTCTTCCGGATCAGGCTTGTTTAGCACAGCAACGAATCACATCGTGGGCATATTGTCTGGTGGAGCAGCTGCCTGCGGCAACCAAGGACTGGATTGTTATGGCAAAATCGCCGCCGCCTGGGATGGCGCCAATGCAGGGGCTCGTTTGCGTGATTGGTTGGATCCACAGAACTCTGGCGTGAACACCACCGATGGTTATAACCTCGCGCCACGAATTGAGTATGACTCTCATACAGGCACAGATGTTTGTCTGAGTAACTCAAACAACGCCAATGGTTTTTGGGAACCTGGTGAAGACATCGATGTGCTAGTGAAGATCGTCGGCAATGAAAGCTTCAGCGGTGTGACCGGCACCCTCAGCACCAGCTCACCCGGAGTCTCGGTGGTTACCCCTACCGTCACCTATCCTAACTTAACCTCAGGTGTTGCGAGAAACAGCAATACACCCTTCAAGATTCGCTTGGATTCCACCATGGGACCTACATGTCTTAGTGACCTGCAGTTCCAAGTGTCAGTGAGCAGCAACGAAGCGGACCCTTTTAGCCTGAGCTTTGAAAATAAGGTCGGCGAAGATCGAAGCCCAATCGTACCCTGGACGATTCCAGACAATACCTCAGTTGGCCCCATTAGCAACTTAGTGATCTCAAATAACGTCACAATCACAGACCTCAATGTGCGGGTAGCAATCGATCATACTGCCGTGGGGGATTTGATCATCACTCTGAAGAGTCCAGCTGGCACTGAGATCGTTTTGTTGGATCGACCGGGACTCCCCTTAGTCGATCCAAATTTTGGATGCTTAGACGATAACTTCAATATCACCTTTGATGATAGCAGCGCCACCGATCTAGAAAACTTTTGTCCCGGTACCACGCCCTGGCTGGTGGGTGACGCGGCGCCAGCCAGCGCGTTGAGCGCCTTCAACGGTGAATCTACTTTGGGCACATGGACAATAACGGTATCGGATAATGAACAAGATGACTTGGGCGACATCATCGACTGGGAGATCATTACCACGCCCGCATTACCACAACCGACTTGTAACACTTGCCTATCGGCGGAAATTCCTGACGGCACCATGAGTGTCGCTGACGACATCAATGGTAACGGCAGCCAGGAAGTGTTGGGTTTTCAAGTGGACGCCTTGGGCAACATAAGCGGACGGATTGCAGACGCCAACACTGGCGCAGTCATCACAAACACCAATTTCTTAAGTTCCAACTGGACCTCCCAAGGCGGCTTTGGATTTCCACCGCTGCCGGGGGAAACAGCGCCAACAGTTGCTCTTGTTGCAACTCAGAACACCGACGACTTACCCATCATCCAGCTTAAGAGCGCCGCAAACGGAAATTTGATTCGCAATCTATTCCCCTGGAGTAGCGCTTGGAACCTGACTGATTGGCACGCTGTGCCGGGTCAAGCACCTGGTGGTAACGACGCGCTGGGAATATTGGCAAGCCGCAAGAGTGACGGGTTAATGGGTCTTGAATTGAGAGATCCAAACAACAACAACCGCATTCGTATCATTTACCCGCTAGGCTTAGGCTGGACACCACGTGCCAGCATCAGTCTCGATGTAAATGGAACGCCGGCGGTTGCGGTGCTGGCAACCCGAGACTCAGACAACCTAACCATTGTGCAAGTACGAAACGCCAGTGACGGTAGCCTTGTCCGTAACGTCTTTCCCTTAGGCTTTGGCTGGAGCCCCACCGGGGAAATAAAGGCCGTACCCGACCTGAACGGTAATGGTGTAGAAGAAGTTGCTACGCGGATGACCCGGGACGCTGATGGACTGGAGATCATTCAAATACGCGACGGCCAAACCAATGACTTGGTGAGCAACGTGTATCCCATTGGCGCCGGTGGTGGTGGCTGGACCACGCAACAGTTTGAAGTGGTCACCCTAGCTGGCACGACGTATCTTGGTATCCTTTCAACGTTTGACGCCACTGGACAAATTTTGGTGCAGACGAAGAATGCTCAAACCGCCGCCATCGACAGCAACCTATTTTTTATCGGGCCTCCCTACGAATATCACGACTATGCGGTTCTAGAAGACTTCAATGGTAATGGCGCTTCAGAACTCGCGGTCTTTGTGGAAAATACCTCCACGGGCTTAAGGCTTATTCAAGTCCGTGATGGTGACAGTGGTGCTTTGATTCGTAACGTATTCCAATAGACTTATTTTTTGAGGGCATTTCATGGATCGCAGAAATTTTCTTGCCGCAGCTACCGCCACCGGGGTAGCGGGTTGTTTTGAAAAGGAGTCTGGCTCGCAACTGGGGGCTTCTGCCACCGACGCAGGGGCTGACGCCAAAGCATCTAACGACAGTACCGATGCGATTAACGAAGCGCTAAGAAAACATAGATCTGTATTTGTTCCGGATGGTAACTACCGTATTGATGGAACCGTTGAGGTTCGCGCGGCCCAGAAACTAACCTTGGCACACAATGCCGTGTTGCAACGCTATGCCAAACATTCTGAAAACACGGCACCTGTTGTACGCGTGCTGGGTCGACGCTCGCACTTTTTCGGAGGTCAAATCGTAACGGAAAACCCACACCCCGAAGGTATCGTCACTCTTGGTCACGAGAGCTTAGATAAGTCTGTTAACTACAACGCCAACGACTGGTACTTTGGTCACACCACCTTGAGAGGGACCAACGCAAAAGACAACGTTGGAATTTTTGTTCCCAGCTCCCAGGACGCACGTCACCCTGACCCCTCCGCGTCGAATTTCTTTGGGTTGATCGAAGCGGCCACCGTGATCGGTGCAGATGTGGGCGTGCGATTAACGGAGGTGGCAAATGCTCATCGATTTGTTGGCGTATTGTTTTGGAATATTGGGAGCGTAGCCTACGAAATGTTTGGCGCCTATGGCAACCAAGTGATCGGTGGTTTTCTTCATCGTTCCACCGATGGTGTTGTTGGAATAAAACTCAATAGCTCTCGCAGCAAGAACTTTCATTCTAGTATTCAAAATAGCTTTATTGGTTTTGGCATAGAGCCCGGGGGCAAGAAATCCAAAGGCTTTATCATCGAGAAAGACTGTAGGAACAACACGCTTTTTGTCCAAGACAATACTTATCGCGCTGGAATTGATCATAGCCAAGGCAAGAACTTTCTCATGACCAGCTCGGAAACCACCGTAATCCCAAAAGCCAAAATCGGCTCTTTGACGATTGGCGAAGAAGGTGAAGAAAGAAAACTCGAGGTGACCCGTAGAGGGCTGAATGTGGGTGGAAAAGTCATCGGTCGACAAGGGATAGGCGTCGGAAATAGCCAGAGCGCGACAAAACCGGGCTCGATTGTAAAGAAAATAGAGGTTTTCGATGCCCAAGGTCGTTCACTGGGCTACGTTCCAGTGTACGATACCATCGACTGATTTCTAGAGTTTAAGCCGACACTAAACAAAACAAAGTCGGCGCTGCACAACCACCTAGGGGAGACGGCTATGCGAGGCATAACAGCCTTACTGATCCTATTGCTTGGAGCTACCGCACAAGCTCAACAAGTAGCTCAGCCTACTCAAGGCTTACAAAGCATACCAACCACACTACACGCTCTGACCAACGCTAGAATCATGCTGGCGCCTGGTCGGGAAATCGAAAACGGCACGATTTTGCTAAGCGAGGGCTTGATTCAATCCGTTGCCAGCGAGTTGGAAATCCCAGAGGGATACAAAGTTTGGGATCTTCGCGGGAAAACCGTTTATCCGGGGTTTATCGATGCGTATGTGCAGATTGGACCGAAGGAAAAAAGCGAAGAGCCCGCGCCACCGGTGAAGGGATCAGTCTCCTGGAACCCGAACATACGCTCGCACCAGGATTTAGCCACCACATTGTCACTTGACGGTGATCGTGCCGAGGCTATGCGAGAACTGGGATTCACCACAATTCAAACCGTACCCAATCAAGGTGTTTTCCGTGGACAAAGCGCGGTTGTCCAACTCAGCAAGCAAGGCCACCAACTCTCTTTACTGGACGCCAACAGCCACATTGTCGCTTTCGAGTATGGTGCCTACGGTGGCAACGTCTATCCCGGTTCGCTCATGGGCAGTATCGCGTTGATTCGGCAGACTTTGTACGACGCGCAATGGTATGCCCGGACCAAGACTGCGGATGACTCAAGCCAAAGGCCCGAAATCAATCTTTCCTTAGCGGCCCTGGAGCAAGCGTCAAACGGCAACCAACGAATGGTGTTTGAAACTCACGATGAATTGGATTTTGCCAGGGTGTTCGCCATCGGCGCTGAGTTTGACTTAGACTTGACCGTCATGGGGAATGGTTTTGAGTATCGGAGCCTGTCCGATCTACAAGAGTACGGCAAAACCGTTATTGTCCCCGTTTCATTTCCAAAACTACCTCCAGTAAGCAACGCTGAAAAAGCATTGGATGTTTCGTTAGCTACCTTGCAACATTGGGAATTGGCACCATCCAACTTAGCCTTTCTTGCGGATGGTGATGTCCCCTTTGCGGTGACTACGCACGGACTCAAGTCTCCGAAGAAAGCCTTTTGGAAAAACATGCATGAGTCCGTCAAGCGAGGTCTCGCACCTTCAGAAGCCCTGGCCAGCTTAACCACAGTACCGGCCAAGGTACTCAATCTACAGTCGAAGCTTGGGACCATCGAAGCAGGCAAGATTGCCAACTTAGTGATTAGCGAAAAAGACCTTTTCACCAACGAGAAGTCCAAAGTTCTTACCGTCTGGATAGACGGTAAGCCTCACCACACAGACCACTACAACGCCGTTGATCCAAGAGGCAACTGGCGTTTGACGTGGCAAGGTATTCAAGGACCTGCCACTATTCAGATCTCGGGAAGCACAAAAAAACTTAAGGCCAGCGCAGATTCCAACAATGTTCAAGCGAAACTAGATAAAGATCAGCTGCTACTGATTTTTGAAGAAAACACCCGTAGCGTGGCGTATATGAACGGCGATAATTTAGACGGCGTAGGTACTGCTGCTAATGGTGCGGTTTTCACATTCAGTGGCGTTCGAGAAGCCGACCACACAGAGAAAAAAGATGACCAGGAAGACGACGCCACGCCGGTGCCGCTGGTATGGCAGCAATTTCCCGCAGGAGCCTATGGCCTGACCGAAGAAATCGAAACCGCTTCGTCTGTCTTGTTCAAAAACGCCACAGTATGGACCAGCGGTCCAAAGGGAAAGATCGAAAACGCAGACCTTTTGATCAGACGTGGTCGAGTCAGCGCAGTCGGACAAGATCTCACAGCGCCAAGAGACACAAACATTGTCGACGCCACAGGTAAACACATCACACCGGGCATCGTTGATGCACACTCCCACAGCGGCGTCAGCCAAAGCGTGAACGAAGCAACCCATGCGGTTACCGTAGAGGTGCGGATCGAAGATGTCATTAATCCAACTGACATCGCTTTGTACCGGGAGTTGGCCGGAGGTGTCACGACCATCAACCAATTGCATGGCTCTGCTAACCCCATGGGTGGTCAAAATCAAGTGATCAAACTTCGTTGGGGTAAGAATGCCAATGCCCTCAAGTTTAAGGACGCGCCACCGGGCGTGAAGTTTGCTTTGGGTGAGAACGTGAAGCAGTCAAACTGGGGAGACAGTTTCGTCACACGCTACCCGCAGACGCGTATGGGTGTTGAACAAATCATGAGAGATACGTTTTTGGGCGCGAGGGAGTATGAAAAGGATTGGCAGGCATTCCGCTCTAAGAAGACTCGATTACAACCGAGAATAGACTTACGCCTGCAAGCCGCTCTTGAAATTCTAAACGGTGAGCGATGGGTCCACATTCACTCCTACCGCCAGGACGAAGTGCTCATGTTTGTCCGCTTGTCCCAAGAATTTGGTCTCAAGGTTGGGACCTTCCAACACATTCTTGAGGGATACAAAGTCGCCGAAGAAATGAGAGAGATTGGCGCGGGCGCCTCCACTTTCAGCGATTGGTGGGCCTATAAAATGGAAGTCTATGATGCCATCCCCTACAACGGGGCGCTGATGCACAGGGCTGGCGTTCTCACAAGCTTTAACTCAGACAGTAATGAACTGGCGCGACGACTAAACACGGAAGCAGCCAAAGCCGTCAAGTATGGTGGGGTCAGTGAGGAGGATGCACTGGCGTTCGTGACCATCAACCCGGCCATTCAGTTAGGGATTGACAGTAGAGTTGGTTCACTAGAGCCAGGAAAGGACGCCGACTTTGTGGTTTGGAGTGATCATCCCTTATCCACCTTAGCGCGGGCTGAACAAACTTGGGTTGATGGCGCAAAGTACTTTGACCTGGAAACGGATCAGCTTCTGCGCCAGCGGATTGCCAGTGAACGACAAAGATTGATCACAAAAATACTCAAAAAAGACTTCCAGTCCAGTGATAACGGTAACGACGCACGAACCGAGTCTGACAACCCGCGGCGTTACACGCTATATCACTCGGGCCACGACGTAGATGCGGCGCACTAAGGGAGCCATGTCATGAAAACACTCTTCAAGTTTCAACTTTTGGCACTGACTCTCACAGCTCTAGCCGCCCATGCCAGCGTCAACACCCCGGCGCCTGCACATGTGGGCAGCTTTGTTTTAACCAACGCCACGATTCATCCTATTACCGCCGATCCTATTACAATCGGCTGGATCCATATTCAAGATGGGAAAATTTCAGAGATGGGAAGTATGGATACACCCCATCCGTCTGGTGATCAGATCGTCGATCTGCAGGGCAAGCACGTATACCCCGGGTTAATCTCAGCCAATTCGTCACTAGGACTGACTGAAGTAGCGGCGGTTCGTGCCACCAATGATCTGGCGGAAGTTGGACTCCTAAACCCAAATGTCAAAGCACAGGTCGCCATAAACCCTGATAGCGAATTGATTCCCGTGGCGCGGGCCAACGGCATTCTTCATAGTTTGATCGTACCCATCGGTGGGTTGATCACAGGTCAAAGTACGGTGATTCAGCTGGACGGCTGGACCTGGGAAGACATGACCTTAGTTCCTTCAGCAGGCCTTCATATTCGTTGGCCACAAATGCGTTACGCCACGGGTCAATACGACTCCAGGCTCAAAAAGAAAGAAGACTTCGAAAAACAGTTGGACACGCTACTGGATGCCTTGGATGACGCCTTTGAGCAAGCAAAGGCCTATTCAGACGCAAAGAAAAGTAACGACATACCCACGGACCCACGCTGGGAATCCATGCGGGGTATTTGGGAAGGTGAACTGAGAGTTTTCGCCCACGCACAAGACATTAGACAGATTAACCACGCACTGAATCTCGCCAAGAAGTACGAGCTTCCTTTGGTCATCGTGGGAGGCCGGGATGCTTGGCGTGTTTCTGAGCGGCTGAAGTCGAGAAATGTGCCGGTCATAGTTACACCGATTCACAGTCTACCCCTTAGACGCTGGGAGGACTTTGACGCGGCATTCTCAGTACCCAACAAACTACACGAGGCGGGGGTTGCATTTTGCATAGCAGGTGGGGAAGGCGGATTTTCCGCTGCCAATCAACGCAGTCTGCCTTATCAAGCAGCCACCGCCGTAGCCCACGGTCTGGATATCGACGAAGGGGTTAAGGCAGTGACTTTATATCCAGCCAGAATTTTAGGCATTGACCATCGAGTCGGCTCCCTCGAACCCGGTAAGGAGGCCACCATGATCGTCACAACGGGGAACCCACTAGACATTAGGACTCAAATTGAACAAGCGTTTATTGCCGGTCGAACCGTTGACTTGTCTAGTCGTCACACACGCCTGTATGAAAAGTATCAGGAACGGTATCGGCAACTAGACTCTAACTAAAACTATTGTGTCGCAAAAGGATTAGAGAAAGCAGGGTTAGTGACGAACCCCTCATCGGTTAAAGCATGCAAAAAATTCACTAAGTCTTGCCTTTGTTCATCGCTTAAAGCAAAAGCTCGTACAAACTCACTCTTAAGTGGGCTTTGTCTACCATCTCCGGCGTTCGGCCCCTCCATCACGTTGCGACCACCTTGCTCATAGAACCGTATCACCTCGTCAAGGGTAGCGATGCTGCCGTCGTGCATGTAGGGCCCCGTCAACGCGACGTTTCTCAGACTCGGCGCCCGAAACTTGCCATGATCCTCTAGCAAACCCGTAATTTCAGCCACACCAGGATCCGTCGCTGGATAACGACCGTCTGCGTCGACGCTGTAAAGACCGATGTTGTGCATGGGCTTTTCTAAAAATGTTTGGTCTCGATGGGTGGTGGACTGGGTGAAATTGAAACCGCCATGGCAGTGATGACACTCCAGTTGTTCTGACAAAAACAAATCCATCCCACGAAGTTGGGACTCGGTCATGGCTTCATCGATGTACTCATAGGCGTATCGATCAAACGGTGTATCCATAGACACCAAGCTTCGAACAAAACTCGCGAGAGCCTTAACAATAAGGTCGAAGTTCATCGCGTCTTCTTTAGGATAGGCGGCATTGAACAGTTCCTGATAAAGCGGATCTTTTTGAAACCGCTCAAGTACAGTGTCCTCGTTACCTGAAATACCCAACTCTATGGGAGACTCACCAAACATAGGAATAAGAAGTTGTCGCTCGATGGTGTCAAGCTCAGGGTGCGCCCAGGTGAGCGTGGCATTGTAGGCGATATTGACCAACGCGAGACTGTTGCGACGAATCACTTCACCTGTGGAACCCACACCTGACGCACGTCCATCGCTGAACCCTTTCGATTGGATGTGGCAACTGGCACAAGACTGACCCTGATTGCCGGATAGACGCCTGTCATAGAACAAATGTCGACCCAGCTCGACTTTTTCCTCGGTCATCGGATTGTCCGAGGGCACTTGAGGTTCGGGAAACCCGTCTCTTAACGGCCACTCATAGGGTGTTGTGCCGTCTCCACAAGCACCCAAAGCCAAGATAACGCTTAGGAAAAACCAACGCCTCATAACGTTTCTGATCTCACAACAACTTGGTCCCGGCAGCCCAGGACACATGTCCCATCTTCAGACAGACCCATTCTTTTGATTAGGGCGGAGCAAAGCGGTGATTGATATAAGCCATCCATGCAACTATCGGCGGCTTTCAGGTCTTGCTCAAACAACAACGCGTCTAAATCTAGGATCAGTGTTATTGCCTGTTCGCCTGGGATGGGTACGTCCAACATCGGCAGGTTTGGATACTCACAAGGTTCTTCTGGCGGACGCACTGCTGAGGGTGAACGGCAACCTCCGCTGCCTAAATGAAATGACCATCCATCCATATCCAACCGCAAAAACTTATATCCCAAACGCCAGGTCCAAAACATCGAACCCACGTTTAGCGGTGCGGCCTGGGTAACGGGATTCAAATGATTTAGATCAAAAGGCACACCCAATAACAGCTCCAAGGAATCTGTACTCGGCGACGACAAACGCATCGCTACCTTGGGCCCCTCCTCGTCGCCACAGGGGTTAAATCGGATTAGTGCCACCCGGGGGTTAACACCTTCTCCCGCAAACACCACCTTTGTGGTTTCGTTAGCCTTTGGATCTGCCAAGTAGAACGACAAGGTATCAATGCCGTCTGGAAGGCAATCACTGACCTCACCATTAAACTTCACCTGGAAACTCAGCATGATCTCCGAGGATTCATTTTGAAAACAAGCAGATAAGAGCGTCCCAACGGCGCTCAGCAAAAGGCTGATAAACAGAACTCTAGGCTTTTTTAGACGTCCAACTGTATAAGTCACGGTTAAATTGCGGAACATAGAAGGTTCTCGAAAGGTTATCATACCCGCCAGCCAGCCGTTGAGATCTACTTAGGAGAAACTAGATGTATCGTATGGTCTGGATCGCGGCGTTGCTGCTACTGCCCACCTTCGTTTTTGCTCACTCCGAATACAAAGCTCGTTATGTCACCGAAAATGGCGCGGATCGCGGTCAGTGTGACACTCCAGTACGACCCTGTCGAAGCATCGCCTATGCTGCGAGCAAAGCCATCAAAGGAGAAAAAGTATTCGTCGCCGAAGGTAGATACAGATTCGAAAACGTTAGTGATTTATATTATGTCACCAGCGGCACTGTGCAAGTGTTCGGAGGCTACAATCGTTTCGAGCATTTCCAAAAGCAGCAGGCACGTAAAAACCCAACCATTCTATCGGGCGTACCACTACAGTATCGCGAGCAATTAGAAGCCAAGGGCTTTCAATTGATCGCCGATGGCAAGAGTGTCTCAAAGAGCCTACAACTTGAGCTCGACACCTATGTTGCAAAACAGGCCAAACAACAGGCAAGCAAGTCGACCTCGCCCTGTACAAACGGACAAGCCGATGGCTTTCAATGCAACAACCTGGATTTGCTGTCACAGGTCTCACTGGACGACCTAGGCGCCCAGGGCCCAAACCGCGCAGGAAATGATATTTGGGGTTTTGTCGACTTAAACACCGAGCGCGAGTACGCCATCATGGGTTACAACGTGGGCACAGCAGTGGTTGAAGTGACGGATCCAGCCAACCCCGTCATTATCGGTCGCATCAGTGGCCAGAATACCGTTTGGCGGGACATCAAGGTCTACCAATTTTTTGATCCCGCCCAAGGGCGGTTTCAAGCCTATGCCTATATCACCGCCGACAATGCCAACGACGGCATCGTGGTCATGGACCTGACTCAACTGCCCAACGAAATCAGCCTGGCCAATCGGCTGTCCATCGAGCGCAGTGCACACAACGTCTATATCTCCAACGTGGACTACACAACCGGATTACAACAGGCTGACATCGCGCCCATCATGTACACCGCTGGCGCCAACGTCAGTGGTGGCGCGTTTCGTGGCTATGGCCTCACTAACCCAACAACACCCAAC
>JBCCFQ010000043.1:0-12185 GCA_039029655.1 Pseudomonadota bacterium
GTAGTTGAAAGAACCAAAAAGCCAAAACTTTTGAGTATCTGTGGCAAAAACCTCAGCGTTGTATTGACTATAGGCAATGGTTAGTCCAAATCGTTGCCGAAACCGCTTGCTTACCACAAGATCCCATTCAGTTCCGTAGTCCAAATTCCCTTCATCGCTCTGAAAATCGTGATATGCCAAGTTGACTTGGACACCAGCCACAGGTACTTCAAGTTTCACATAGCTGTCTCGCAGCCCATTGGGAGGAGTACCACCGGCAAACAGGTCGGCTCGCCCATTGAATTTGTGGTTGGTACCCAAAGGTGTTTGAAACGCGTAGGTTCCATCTCCACTCAACTGCTCGTAACCCAGGCGCAAGATCCATTGGTTAGAAAACTTTGGCGCCAGTTCCAGTGCTAGATAATCCGCTTCGTTGGTGTCCGCGCCGTCTGCGTGGGGTGACTGATCGGCGTATTCAAAGGCGTACAGCCATTTCGTCTCAACACCCCAACTACCAGAATAGCGGATTCCAACATTTTGGTGTGATCGTGATACCAAAGAAGGATTTTCCATATCAATGAAGTGACCGTAGAGAACCAAGTCACTTTGATTGGGAAACCTATAGCGGTAGTTAATCACATGAGTTTGCATGTCCAACTCACCATTGGGGTTTTCATCGCTTAGAAAACGCCTTGCTTTGTCCATATAGCCATAGATAAACCGGTGACCATCAAGGGCTGTGTTCATCCACATTAAGGCATCGTAGGTCTGTTGATTCTGGCGAAAATCGACGTCACCAAAAAACCGAGCGTTATCCAACACCACCGCCTGGCGCCCTAAACGCACGCGATTGCCTGAAACTAGGTATTGAAAATAAGCTTGATTGAGTTCCGTGTCGTCCGGATCAATGACTAGGGGAAATTCGCCACGGCCGTTAGAGCCGCTGTTGAATTGATCGTTGCCAATGGATGAGACATCTTCTAGCTCGGCCAAAAAACTCAAGCCTTTAATGTCTGCCGTTTCAAAACCAAGCTGCGTACGTAAGGTTGAGGCGAACGCATCTTCATCGAAGCTGTCCTGGTCTACCGTCTCAACCCGATAACGGGCTTCAATCCAATATTTGCCACCCCCAATCCACTCCCCAAAACTGGAAACGCTATTTTCTTGCCCTGACAAGGGTATTGAATACAAACCCAGAGCAATCAAAATAGTTGTAAAGCAGAGTCTCCCCATTGGTGTCATCATGACTCAAACTCTCTTTTTTGTTCTCTTAGTAACAAACTCCCAAACGAGTCACTCAGTTGGTCGCCATATCCGTAGTAAATTCTGCAACGTCGGGACAGTCGCTTCCAATCACTCTTGCCAGGGCGCTGCAGGCGTTGGCATAACCGCTAGACGCGTTCGCGGTTCCCGCCAACAATTGCTCAATGACGGAGGAAGACAAATGCGGCTTACGTTGTCGAATCAGCGCGGCCACACCGCTGACGTGAGCTGCAGAAAATGAGCTCCCGGAGAAAAAGTCATAACCGTCTCCTGGCACTGTGGTGAGAATCCGATTGCCCGGCGCAACGATGGCATCTGCGTTTGCGGAACTTGCGACCCCAATCACACCATCAACTTGACTGGGAAAATAGTCACCAGCCCTTTGACCAACAGCGCCAACCACCAACATGCCTTGCTCAATGGCCTTTTGTACCAAACGCTGCAGCAAATCGTCTTTGGGCCCAGTCAAACTCAAGTTGATTACGTCCATTCTTTCGGAGATAGCAAAATTTAACGCCTTGGCGAGAGTGAATGAAGAACAACGCGCTTCGCTTCCTGTTCCCACTTGTCGACATGCCTTTAAGCCGTACACATCCGCTTCCGGTGCAATACCAACCATGCCTACACCATTGTTTGGCTGCGCGGCTATCACACCGGCCACCGCCGTACCATGCACATCTCTCTTAAACACATCCATAGACCGGTCGACAAAATTTCTGACACCGGCCAAACGCCCATCCAAATCCGGGTGAGCGACGTCTACGCCCGTGTCAATCACGGCAATCTTTACTCCCTTACCCGTGGCCCAATTGTGAGACTCCGCCACCTGCAGCATGTGATGACCGGGCTGCATTTGATAATAGGGGTCATCGTACTCACCGGTAACTGAGAAGTAATTAAGGGCTTGAGCCGTTTCCACCCACGCTTCTTGACGGATCCGATTGAGTACGTTTTCGCTAGGCGTTACTTCGGACTCAAAAACCAGACAATGAATCGCAATGGCATCTAAGGGCCAGTCGGCAACTCTAGACAAACCATAGTCTCGTGACAGCCGCGCCAAGAAATTTGCATAGGATGCAGGTAAGTTGCCTTCGCCAGTAATGGATTGTCCCTGGGTGAGTTGATCATGAGATTCTTCCGTCATGGTGATAATCACCATATTCCTCTGATCATCAATATGCTTACCCGTCGTGGTGGCATCCAAACCCATAACCATGGTTTTAGGCTGCATAACCAGGGGGCTAGTACAGGCTGATAAACCAATGGCGAGTGTTGCCATCAACGCAACAATGTTTTTCATTTGTCCGCCTCCGTAGAATCCGCAACGATTTCAATGCGTTGAACTTGCGCGTTGTTATTCAAAGTCTTGAGCAGTGCCGTAATTTCACCAGCATCTGTTTTCTTAGGAAGAAAAACCAAGTAGCGCCTCTGACTCTTTTGTTCAACACGATACTCATTCACCACGGAAGCCACCAAACCCTTAACGAACATCTCATCGACGTCATCAGAAAACTGAAGACTCAAAATCAATGGCTCTTTCACACCAGCCAGGACTCGATACGGATCCTCAGCTGGATTTACTGGCACAGGATCTATCACCGAAACTGGCTGCAATACCAAACCAACTGCTAGGCCAAGTACGACCAACATTGCAGCCGAAAACGCCTGCGACCATCTAGAGGTCGGCACCAAACCTGATAACCACTGCCGCCAGGGTCTGTCAGGGGTTTTGGATAGTTCCTCTTGACGCTCATCGGCATCGATTCGATTCATCAGGGCTTTAAAGCTCTCATCCACCTGTCCGTACTTGGGCTCATCGGCATTGGTTGCGAAAACTGTGCTCGCCAAGAGCGCGGCTTCTGCCCGCAACTCTGGACAGACTTCAAGATGCGCAATCACTTGTTGATTGAGCTCATCGCTCAAACTGCCATTGACATGCCATGGCAAAAGCTCAAACGCCTCTTCACGGCTTAACTGATTGGTGTGTTTTGTGTCCATAAATTCTTTTGTTCCGGGTTAGATAAAGCCCCCAAGGCTGAATCTGACAAATGGTTTTTCAGATACTTTAGCGCATGAAACATTCTTGTCTTAACTGTGTTCTCCGGGCAATCAACGATTTCAGAAATTTCGCCGTAGCTATAGCCCATGCCAGTTAGCATCATCACCGCTTTGTGATCTGAACTTAAATGATCGATGCCTTGCTGTAGCTGGCGATGCAAATCTCGAGCTTGCGCCGCCGCCGCTGGATCCGCAGTGGGATGCATGTCCGGCTCCGCGTAGATTTGTTCGTTGTCACCACTCATGGCTTGATGTTTACGTCCTTTCTCAAGGGTTTTTAGGGCTCGACGATAGGCGATACCAAATATCCAAGTGGATACCGCAGACTTTCCTTGAAAACTCGCGGCACTCTTCCAAACGGCGAACATCGTGTCGTCAACGATTTCCTCGACGACACCATGGTCTTTCACCATCCGATAGGCAAATTGAAACACGCGGTGATAGTAACGCTTGTACAATTGCTCAAACGCCGTGCGGTCCTTGTGCACAACAAGCGCCATCAATTGGCGATCATCGTCCCTTTCCGCGGCACTTTGTCTATTGCTGCCTGCTGCCACCTGTTTCCCCATCTAAATCCTATTTGTTCTTGTCAGTACCCATGCTTGGACAAATGGTTCAAAAATGAATCTCTGGATTTGAACAATTGAACCCCATGACCTTTTTGGGGCACCCACCAACATAAATCATCTATACGACATACCCCTACCATTTCAACGTAACTATCTGATTTATGGTGAATAATATGGAACGTGTTGCTAAAATCTGCGGTTTTTTTACGCTTTACACATTATTAATAGGTTGTGTTCAGACTCAGCCCCTCATGTCCCATGCTCATGTGGGCCATGCCCTCACCGGCTGGCACGACACCCCAGGCCAGAAGGGTCTGTTTCTGGTAGCCGAGGAGGAGTTGGCAATAGCGGTGGTGGAGTCGCGATCCGCTTGGCAAAGCGTGCGTGACGCCAAGGCTCGGGTTCAACATCTTGAAAACGCACTCAATGCTTTGAATCCGGACTTACAACCCGTAGGCACTGGCGCTGGTTATGGCGCCATTCGGGCCCTTGAGGGCGCCATTGATCATATGGAATTTGCAGCATCCTCCGACGATGCCAGTGATAACTTTGTGGCCTCAGTGATTGGTATCTCGGGCTTTGGTGATCGTGTCTTGGAAAGACTAAAACAGGCCCAGAACTTGGCAGCTCAAGCCATCAAACACGAGCAACCATCGGATCATCTCACTCGAGAGGTCTACGCCATGATCAAGTCGGCCTATCGAGGGGAAGACACCGATGGCGACGGTCGAATTGACGGCGGTGTCTTGATGCTTCGAGACCATCTCCAGGCCATGCTAGATCGTGAACAGAATCCCCGCTATGAGCCCGTGTCGAGGCGCTATGTTCTGGGTTTGATTCGATTACCTAACGGGAAGTGGGGTTATCGTCTCCCCAAACGAGATCGCAGCGCTGTGGTGTACTCAGGCTACTGACCTTATCCGAGCCCATGACGTTCTTACGCAATTTTCTTTGTGCCCAAGTCTTTGCGTTCAACCTGGGTTTTGCCGCCGGGGCGACACCTTGCGCCCCTACTGCACTGGAAAAAGACCCGGCAGATTGCCTAGCTCATGCTGAGACTCTTGCCCAAGATGTAGCAGCCTTGAAAAAACTGGGTCGTCAGTTGGAGCTTGTGGGTGCCTACCAGGTAGCGCTACAGGTATACCGGCTGGGCCTGACACAAACGCCAACGAACAAATCGCTACAACAAGCCTATATCCGAAGCCGCAGCGAAGTGAAAGCGCGACGCATGATAGCCGACCTTTTGCCGAACAAGAAAACCAAACCCACCTCCCTTTGTCTAAGTACCCGATTCATCAAGGCCATTGAAGCTTGTCAAAAAGAACTCGCAGCTGATTCTGATAACGCGCTGTTACACCAAAAGTTGGGAGACGCGTTAAGAAGTGTAGGCCGCCCAGTGGCGGCGCTGACTGCCTATGGCAAGAGCTTAGAGTTACAAGAAGATGAGTTCACCCGTAGAAAATTCGATACGTTGTCGGAACTCGTAGAAATGGATGAGACCCAAGGCCCTCTGTTAGTGGGTAGGCGATTAAACCTTCCAACAGACACCGCGGTTTCTATATCGAGACCGAGACCTATCCCTGTCGCTCCCCGACCAGAGGTTGCGGTATCAACACCTGCCTCACTGGCTGAACCCCACAACCAAACGCTGAAAAAACAATCACCCATTCAACTGAGTGGACAATACAAAGCGTTGCTCATCGGCAATCGTCGATACAAGAATTTTCCACACTTGGTCTCACCGGTGAACGATGTAGAAGCCATGTCCGACCTACTGACTCATCGCTATGGTTTCCAAGTCGACTTAGTCATTGACGCGTCACGCTACGAGATTTTTCAGGCGTTAGCGGCCTTGCGCAAAGAAACAAGACCCGAAGACAGTGTGCTGGTCTACTACGCGGGTCATGGCTATTTGGATGAGGTGACATCTAGGGGCTACTGGTTACCCATAGACTCGGAAAACGACAACGCTGCCAACTGGATCTCCACCAGCGACATCACCGATCTATTGGCAGGGCTGCCCGCTCGCCATGTGCTGGTGGTGGCAGATTCCTGTTTCTCGGGCGCTTTGGTTCGATCCGGTCTTGGCGTCAATCTCGACGAAAGAAATAGTTTGCTACGAAGACTTTACGCCAGTCGCTCGCGAAACATATTGACCTCAGGAGGCTTGGAACCTGTATTAGATGGCGGCAGCGCCAAACACTCGGTGTTTGCGTTCTCACTACTTGAAGCTTTGCGACACAACACCGGTGTTATAGAAGCAGAGCGCCTTTTCGTCACCATTCGAGATCGTGTCTCCTACGCCGCTGAACAAGTCCCCCAATATGGTCCTTTGAGGGCTGCGGGTCACGAAGGCGGTGATTTTATCTTCGTGCCAAAAAACCTACAGAGAAAATGAACCAACTTTCGATTTCAGGGCACTTACCCATAGGTGGATTTAGGTTGATTTGAAATCATGCTTCCGAAAAATGTCTACGTCATCGACAGCGATCCAGAGCACTTGGAGTGGATCCAAGGCCTGTTGACGCCTCGCGGGGTGTCAACAATCGTGTTTGCGCGGGTCACAACTTTCCTGGAGTGGATCGACTATGACGATTTACCCCAAAGCACTGCCATCATTGCCGAGATACGTCTACCAGATCTATCCGGTCTTGATTTATTGGACATTCTTTGCGCTGATGAAATGTACATACCGACAATGCTCACCAGTCAACGCATTGATGTTCCCGTAGCTGTTGAAGCCATGTATCGCGGTGCCGGGTACATACTTGAAAAACCCTTTGGCATAGACGATCTACTACTCGGATTGCGACGAGTCATCGCAAAACCAGTGGCCATGGATCCGAGAAAAAAACAAGTAGAAAAACGCATCGCAGCCCTGTCTCCGAGACAACGACAGATGCTGATTAATGTTTTCGAAGGCAAGACAAACAAAGAGATCGCTGAAGCCCTAAAGATCAGCATAAAAACTGTTGAGCTGCACCGTGCCAGCATGATGCAGAAAATGGGCGCACATTCGCTGGCGGAACTGATCAAGATAGCCGCATACCATAGTCAAGCCATATATGGCGTTTCACTGTGACAACATCGAATGCCGTCCGTCGCAGCTTAACCCTTTCTGATCTACCCGCGATACCGTGGAGTCCAAAGGTTTCCGACTTGGTGGAGTCTGAGCCCTTCGCCGACAGCGACCTGGTTTTATCTTGGATATTGGCTCTCGATGAGTCGTGTGACTACTGGGTCCACTTAAGAGACGGTGCCCACCAAATACAAATCGGATTTGTGAAAGATAGTCATGGGGACATGGATTTTGATTGGCGCAACTACGATTCTCCGCAAAGAGAATTAGCCTGGTGCGCGTCTCATGAAAAACTGGTGCACATGCTTTCCAATGTATTCTTGTGTAATTGGGAATTCGAGAGCTTTTGCCAACCTTCAAATGAAATTGGACACTACACCCAGTTGGGCTTTCGTGTCACCCAAGACAAGCGAGTGCTCAACGTCGGTACAATTCGGTCGCCGGCCGATCTATTGGAACGCATTCATTGTGAACCTTCTGTCATAACAACGTTACCTACTATCAGGATAAGGCTTCCCTTGGCTATTGACGAATTCGAGGTAACGGCCGGGGAAGTGAAATTTCTCAAGACAGGCGCGTTTATTCCAATAGAGCAATCGGTCCCTGACTACGCGACCGCTCAAAGTTGGCAAGTTGAAACAAGATCCTGTCAAGACCTTTGGCTTAAGCCAATACAGGAACTTAACCATCATGACAGAGAATGCTTTACAGATAGAGTCAGCCCAATCTGAACCGACCCAAGCCCCTGCCGCTACCGCCAGAGAGATAACGGCCTCCCCCATCCCGTTAAGCCAACTCCCGGTAAGTCTTCGTTTTGAAGTAGGACACATCGACGTTTCTCTGGATCGACTCGCCAGGGTTCGACCCGGTTCAACCTTTTCCTTGGAACACCCTCTAGGTAAACAGACCATTCATGTTGTAGCAAACGGTAGTCTCATCGCCAAAGGTGAACTAGTGTCTCTAGGCGATAGTCTGGGTGTGCGGGTAACCCACGTGTGCCACGACATAACGGATTGAGCAATGGATCTTGGCAACTATTCACCAGGGCTCATCTTGGGGTTGGTACTTAGCGTAGCTATGGCACCTTACGTGGCGGTCATGATAACGGCATTCACCAAGTTGGTGGTGGTATTTAGTCTGCTTAGAAACGCATTGGGGTTACAACAAACACCACCCAATGTGGTATTAAATGGTCTGGCTATCATACTGTCCTTTTACATGATGTACCCCATCGGAATTGAAATATCCGATATTGTTGACAAAGAATTCGCCACTAGAGATCTGGAACAAGAGGAAATAACGCCAGGCGAACTATTGCAGGTGGCCAACCAAGCCAAAGAGCCGCTACGACAGTTCTTAGTCGACCATACCAGCGACAAAGAGCGTGCATTTTTTACCGCCACGGCAAAAAAGCTGCTGCCCGAGGAAAAACGCAGCGGGGTGAGCGATACCGATCTCACGGTGATCATTCCTGCCTTCACAGTGAGTGAACTATCTCGCGCTTTTCAAATCGGTTTTTTGATTTTTCTTCCCTTTTTGATCATCGACCTAATTGTTTCCAACATTCTCCAGGCGCTGGGCATGATGATGTTATCCCCAACCACCATATCCCTACCGTTCAAGATTTTGTTGTTTGTTTTATTGGATGGCTGGTCGAAACTCATTCACGGTTTGGTGCTGACCTACTGATATGGACATTCAAGCCATTCAGCTGACCAAAGAGGCTCTATGGTTGGTTTTGATTCTGTCGGCCCCTCCGATCATTGCGGCCTCCGCAGTTGGCGTAGTGGTGGCCATAGCCCAGGCGGTAACACAAATCCAAGAACAAACTATTCAGTACCTCTTTCGATTCCTAGCTGTTGCTATCACGTTATTTGTGACC
Organism: Pseudomonadota bacterium; assembly: GCA_039029655.1. Taxonomy (GTDB): domain Bacteria; phylum Pseudomonadota; class Gammaproteobacteria; order Steroidobacterales; family JBCCFQ01; genus JBCCFQ01. Next base: position 8,831 of record JBCCFQ010000043.1, read on the forward strand.
GCATCTTTGTTGGGAGGCTCACTCTACGTCTTTGCCGACAGGCTGCTACTGGATTTCCCACGGCTGGTGCCATGAATGACTTTGAGGTTCTTAGTCTCAGCCTGTCCAGTTTCGCCTTGAGTCTGGCGCGCCTGGGTGCTGCATTTTTGATTCTGCCGTTGATGACCAGTGAAGTGGTCTCACCGATGGTTCGTAATGTTTTTTTTGTGAGTCTTGCCTTGGCCGTCATGCCGTTGGTATCCGCAACCGTACCCGAACAACCCTTAGGCGCCATGGTCGTCCCCATTTTGCTAAAGGAAGTATTCATCGGCCTAGTTCTGGGATACACCTTTGGTCTCATCTTTTGGGCGTTGGAGGGAGCCGGGGAAATTATCGATGCGAAAGTGGGTACTACCACAGCACAAATCGTGGATCCTCTGCTGGGACATCAGACGTCACTGATGGGCGCGTTTTTAGGTCGACTAACCGCCTTTCTGTTTGTCGCCATGGGTGGTTTGCTGGTTTTCATCGGTCTGGTCTTGGAGAGTTTTACTCTGTGGCCAGTCGACGCACCTTTCCCCGTGCTAAGAACCATGGGTGTGGACTTTTTTATCCACAAGTTCGATGAGTTTGTGGCCATTACTTTGATTTTGGCGACTCCCGTTTTGTTGGCATTAACGTTGGTGGAATTCGGTTTGGGGTTTATTAATCGTTATGCGCCACAATTGAATGTTTTTAGTTTGTCATTGTCACTAAAAGCTTGGCTTGCCGTGATGATCATCATGTTGATGATTCCATTCTTGGTTGAATACATCGGCTACTGGTTTTCCAGTCAGAAAAACTTAGGCATAGATCTATCGAGGGTATTGTCGCCATGAGCCAACACGGCAGTAGCGACAAAACCGAAAAAGCCACGCTTAAGCGAGTACGGGATGCCCGCAAGCGTGGACAGGTTGCCAATAGCCGAGATTTGACTCAAACCATCACAACGTTCACATGGCTCGCCGTCTCGTTACTCCTGGGTCAGCAAGGTGGTAACGTCATCATGGAGTTCACGGAACTGTGTTGGCAACTCACCCACGAGTACACCACTAGCCACCTTAAGAATGTGGGCTACGCCGGTGGACGTCTAGTGATAATCCTCACCCTTATACCTGTCGCCGCGGTTGCGACCTGCGGCGCCCTGACCGACTTCTTGCAAACCGGCCCGGTTTTCTCGACGGTTCCGATAACACCCAACGTACAACACCTGAATCCTGTCCAGGGCATGAAACGATTATTCGGTTTGGAAAATTGGCTTGAACTACTAAAGGGCGTCTTGAAAACCACCCTCATACTAGGTGTAACGTTTCTTTTGTTTATCCAATACTTGCCGGATATCTTGGAAACAATAGCAGGATCCGTCAAAACCTACGCCCATGCGAACCATACCCTACTCAAAACCCTCACCATTTGGGTATGCGTGGTTTTATTAGTCTTCGCTGTACTCGACTGGTATCTCCAGAAATTCCTATACCAACGCAACCTTCGCATGAGTAAACAAGAAGTACGAGACGAAAAGAAAGGTGAATATGGTGACCCACAACTTCGATCCCAACGACGACGGTTACAAAGACAATGGGCTAATGGCTCCGCCCAGTCGGCGGTAAAAACGGCCTCTGCCATCGTCGTTAATCCCACACACATTGCGGTGGCCTTGGAATACGATCCAGAAACCACCCCAGTCCCTATGGTCACTGCAATGGGAGAAGGCAACTTAGCCCGGATGATGCGGCAATTGGCGGAGGACAACAATGTGCCCGTGATGCGCAGTATTCCCCTCGCAAGACGCTTGTACTATTTATGTGAAGACGATGAGTTTGTCCCAGAGGAATTGTTTGAAGCAGTGGCAGAAGTCATTGCTTGGGCGGAGAGTCTTAAGGATCAAGAGAACGCGAGGCGTTATCGGGAGGCGGATGGGGTGTTTGATGGGTTGGTGGTGCGGTGATGGGCTATGGGCTTCGGGCTTCAGGCTCTGGGCGTCACTTCTCCTTAAAACGTCATCCCGGCGAAGGCCGGGATCCAGTCAATACTTTGCCGCGAAGCGGCTCCTTAGTGGGCTCTAGGCTCTAGGCTCTAGGCTTTAGGCTTCAGACCTCGGGAACCCCGATCTGATGGCCAGCGGCTTTCGATGTTGCACGGTCGTGTCGAGCGATCAACCCCAGTCACACACCACCCTATGCTTTCCCCCATAGCGGTTACCACCTAGTTCCCTGAACACATCCGCCCCCCCATCGTACTCAAATGGTGAAAGGCACGATTGTGCCTCCACACAAGTCTAGGAGAGAGAACGATGGGAATTGATTTTGACAGTATTAACGACTTAGCCGACAGCATTCAAAGTGGTGACTATGGCGACATGATTGGCGACATCGCTGATGTTGCCGGTGACATATTAGAAACTGCAGCACCAGTAGTCAGCATGTTTAATCCCGCCCTGGGTGCGGCCATGTCTGTAGGTGGTTCTGTTCTGAATGCGGTGGAAGATGGCGAAGTTACCTTTGACGAAGTGGTAGACATTGGTAAGAAAGTCATTCAAGCCAACGGTTGGGGTGGATTCCTAGGTGGTGTCGGCGAAAACTTCGAAGCCATGGTGGGTATCGAGAAAATCGTCAGCGAAAAAGTAGGCGAAATGGTGGGTAACCTTATTAATGGTGAATCCATCTCCGAAAGCGACGTTGACTTCTTGCAAGACCTCATCAACCTGCTGAATCAAATGAACACCAAGGAAGCCGACCGCTCCGGTCGCAAGGGTGGCGAAGTAGCTGCCGGTGAAGGCAGCGGCGAAGGTGGCGAAGCAGCTGGCGGTGCCGGCGGCACCGGTGGCGCTGGCGGAACCAGTGGTGGTTCTGGCGCTACGGGTGGATCGATTTTCCAAGTCATTGCACAAATATTTGGCGAGAAAATGGAAAAAGCATTGGGCGATATGCTTAAGATCGCTGACGAGATTTCTGGCGCGGAAGACGAGGAAGTGGGCAAACTCACTCCTCAATTCACAGCGGCTGCTCAACAATTCAGCTTTCTTTCGCAAAGCTTCAACACCGGGATTGCCGCACTAGGTGAAGGTTTAAAATCAGCCTCACGTAAGCAGTAATCGCGTTAACGATACACACCGGCGCCTGCCCCGGCGCCGGTGTTTTTTTAGGGGTTCGCCCTAGGCCCCTGCATTACCCGACCTCACCACTCAAGAACGATTCCCACCTACCAAGGTACCCACTCACAAAGCACAGTGACATTGGAGGTTCCCATGAACAAATCCCTTCCCTGGGTCGCGCTTGTTATCACTTTGTTGGTCACGGCTCCCTTAGCCGCGCAAGATAATGTACAAATCTTTCAC
>JBCCFQ010000044.1:0-11877 GCA_039029655.1 Pseudomonadota bacterium
CTCCGGCTCGTCGGCAAAGTAGCGGGATACGTCCCAAGGCCCGGAATATCGGTGAGGAGTCCGAAACACATAAACCCCATTAGGCTTCAGGATGCGCTTAACGATCTCAAAATGATGTTGCGTATCTTCCGGGTGAAGGTGTTCCAACAACTGATCTGAGAACACGACGTCCACGGATTCGGGCGGGAGGTCCAAGTTGTAGCCGTCATAAACAATGAGTTCGAAGTTATCTGGCCGCTTATGATCTACACCTGCCTGATCCGAGATATCAACGCCATAGACTTTCGCCACTTGTTTGCAAACTTCCGATGCAAAGCGACAATCGCCAGGGGCAAACTCGAGAAATACGGAATCTTTGCTGATGAACTTGCCAACCAAACTCATACGCCGACGATTGCGTCTTTGGGTGAGCTCTTCGGTCTCGCGGATATTCAGTCGCGAATGATTAGGAACCTTCTCAAAGAGTTCGTCATACATCGTGCGGTAAATCACTTCCCGCTCGGCTCGATTGGCGGCCTTAAGACGCGTGGCAATTTCCTTCTCCACTTCATAGTGTCGACGTAAATCCTCGCGGCTACGGCTTTCGTCGCCAACCAGTCTGTCTACTTGTGCCTGCATAATCTGTGAGGAGCTAAAACTCGATATGACCTAGATCCGCCATGTCAAAACCACGAGTGTCACCCGCCTCCTTACGCAAAGCGATACATCTACTCTTGATGTTTAACTCTGCATTGGTTTCGAGAAACTCGGGTTTTAACACGCGTTTTAGTCGAGGAAACGTGTTTGCCATACCCATGAGAACCTTGCGCGCAAAACTCGTCTTTGGACGATAATTATGGGCCATGTGTCCGACAACACTGTAGTTTCGGTTCTTCAAGATAAACCGAAGCACCTTGCGAACACTTGGAAATTCACAATCGTCAAAGGCCACAACGCCACCCACCTTGAGCAAGCGATCCACATAAAAGAAATCTACTAGGGCATGATCAAACGTATGTGCGCCATCAATAAAAGCAAAATCAATTTCGCGACCGTCAGCTTCTAATCTTGGCAAGGCAATTTGAGACTCTTCATTGTAAAACTCAATGATTTCTTCATGACCAGCTTTGGCCAAGTTGTTCAAACCATTGCCGTGCCACGGCTCACCCAGTTGAGCTAAGTCAACACAAATGTGTTTTGTGTCAGGTCTTTTCGTGATGGCGTCACAAATAAACATGGCCGAGATCCCATAGGCCAAACCAATCTCTAGACTCACCGTTGGATCGAGTTCCTTGACTAGGTTGTGCAGAAACTCACCTTCCGGACGGGATACTTGGGCAAAAACCGGGAGAGTCTCTCCGGTCTTACTCTCAATATGCTCAGTTTCAAGAATCTTTTGTAAAATTGGATTCAGTGCGATGTCCATGCTTACTCCACCTGGGCCTTGAAGACGCTTTTATTATGCGCTCTTGTTATTGCTAGAGGACACTTTACAAAAATTCCCAATCCTCATATGTGAACTAGGACACGCTAGGGGCGAAAAATGATGAAAAACAGGGGGTTTGAGGCGCTCAAACCCCCATTTTTTGACTAAATCTTGATGGGCAGATGACGAACCCGGGTACCGGTGGCGGCAAAAACCGCGTTGCCAATGGCCGGCGCCACCGCGATAAGAGGAGGCTCTCCAAGACCCGTGGGAAACTCAGTGCTTTCCACGAATTTGACATCTAACTCTGGCACGTCCGCCATTCGCATAGGCGTGTACTGATCTAAATTCTTCTGTACCACCTCACCGTCAGCAAAGGCTGCCCCCTCAAGCAGGGCCAAGCTGACACCCCAGAGTGTTGCACCTTCTGCCTGGGCCATAGCGCCATCGGGATGAACGACAGTGCCACAGTCAATGGTTTGCCAGATCTTCTTAACTTGCACTCGTTTATCATCATCAACCCCAACATGAGCCACTACCGCACACCATGTGGGCATGTTGCGTTCTTGCCCATGACACACGGCCACACCCATTCCCTCACCGACCGGTAGGGGTTTACCCCAACCACTGCGAGAAGCCACATCTTTTAGCACATTGGCAATACGTGCAGCGCCACCAACAGAATTGGGAGATTCCCCGGCGTTCTTTCCCGCGGCATCAAGCATCGCTAAACGAAACTCAACTGGATCGGTTCCTGCTTCTTGGGCCAGTTCATCCATAAAGGACTCAACGCCCCAAGCAACCCAACCGGGTCCCACCGCCCTTAGCCATCCTGGCAAGAAGGTTTTTTGCGCCAAATCGTTGTTGATGGCTCGCACTTTGTGGTTATCCAATGTGTACCAATGATCAGCACCACTGATTGAAAAGGTATCGAACTTACCCGTTCCATCCACACCATCGGCCAAAAAGCCTGGCGCCATGGTTAGAGTTGGCCAACCGGCCGCCGCCGCGTGTTCGATCCCGGTCAAAGCACCATCTCCTGAGAATGATGCGTCAAATTCCTGAACCGAGGGGGAACGCACACAGTCAAACCGACTGTCATCGGGCCGTTGAAAAACGATCTTTACTGGCTTACCGAGGGTCTTAGCAGCGAGTGCAGCGGGGATCATGGAATCACCCCATAAACGTCGTCCAAAACCGCCGCCCAAGTAGTAAGTATGAATGATGATGTCTGTCTCAGGCATATCCAGTGCTTTAGACAACACAGGTAATATCAAAGACTGCCACTGATTCCCTGCGTGTATGTGACACTTGCCGTTCGCAAACTCAACTACGGCGTTGGCAGGCTCCAAGGGAAAATGTAGAGCCGTAGAGGTGGTATAGACAGCATTGATAGTCTTGTCAGCGTCATCTCGTGCTTGAGCCACGCTACCGTCATTGACCACCAGCGTACCGCTGGACTTATCGGCCGTTAACGTAGCGCCGTGATCCAGTAAATCGGCCTCGCTGACGGAAGCTGTCGGACCTGGTGTCCAATCCACCTGAACTTTTTTCGCTGCCTTCATCGCCGCTGGATAGTCTTCTGCTATAACCACAGCCCAACCCTGCAAAGTCTCGCTTGGATCTGACAGGACTAAAGTCTGCAAATATCCTTTGACAGACTTGGCCTCAGAGTCATCTACGCTGTTAACAACGCTGCCATAACGAGTGGGCGGCATCAAAGGATGAGCGAACACCATGTCAGGTAACTCCACATCCAAACCATAGACTGCAGATCCATTGGTTTTCGGTGGAATATCTTCCGCAACGGTTTCTTTACCGATGTACTTTCTTTCAGATGCAGGTTTAATAGGCAGAGCACTTAACTCTTCGTCAGTGAATACGCGACTGATATCACCTTTGGCAACGATCTCTGCAAAACTCACCGACTGATCGCCAAAACTCACCACGCTGTCACTGATAGAGCATTGATCTGCCTCCGCACCCAGCAGTTTAGCGCCGGCATCACACAATACAGTTCGTCCAGCCGCACCTGCTTGAGACAGCTGAGTAAAGGTTGTAAACACAGACCAGGAACCGCCGGTGACCATGTATCCCCACTTGGGATCCGTGTCTACGTATTTGATGGCGATGTCGCTCCACGCGGCGCCTAACTCATCCGCTACAACACGAGCGAGGGCGGTCCCCACGTGTTGACCCATTTCCGCTTTGGCAATATTAACCAACACCTTCCCGTTTCCGTCCACTTCAAACCAAACGGCCGGAGAGAAAACTCGACTGGGATCACCCATATCTTTGGTTTCAGTGACGAGGTCTTCGGACGTACAACCAGGTAACAATGTACCCAGGCTTAGCATGAGACCAGTACCGGCACTACTGGCAAGAAAGGATCGTCGGCTTAATGTTCTCGGATTCTTACTCACGACCGACCTCCTTTTGATGCAGCTTTGATGGCCTTTTTGATTCTTGTGTAGGCCATACAGCGACACAAGTTACCGTTCATGGCGTTTGTAATTTCTTCATCTGTTGGGTTTTCGTTTCCGGCAAGAAAACTGGCCGCCTGCATGATTTGCCCAGACTGACAATAGCCACATTGAGGTACTTGGGTCTCAACCCACGCTTTTTGCAACGCCGTCCCCTGTGGGGTATCCAAACCCTCAATGGTTGTCACGCTCTTCCCGGCGGCGGCGGTAACGGGCGTTACACAAGAGCGAATCGCAGTGCCATCAATATGAACGGTGCAAGCACCGCACATGGCGATGCCACAGCCGAATTTTGTTCCCTTTAGCTTGAGTTCGTCGCGAATGACCCAGAGCAATGGTGTGTCCGATTCACTGTCAGAGACGATGGATTTGCCGTTGATTTTAAACTCAATCATAACTCCCCCACAGAGTTGTCTGGTTGATATTGTTGTGACGCTAAGTCTAATAAAAAACCTGGAATGTGGCGAACTAGGAGTAACACGCAAAAATGCGGGCAGCAAGGGGAAACAAGACCTTAACGTCCCTCGATCAGCTCCCAAAGTGCCGCAATATGGGCCGGCCCGATCAAGCAGCACCCTCCAATAAGATCCACCCCTTGATCCAGCCAGCGCTGCGCATACTCTCGGTAAGCTGTTGGACCTAAATCGGCTCTCTCAGCCAATTGATCTTCGCCAAAACCCTTGCGCCGCGTGTCGGGAATACTCTCAAAACCGTTCCCATAAGCGCCATGAAAATCTGCATTAGTGGACATTAGTTTCGGCACCGCTTCGGTGATGGCCTCGGGGATACTGCAATTGACCAAGTGGCCTGATACGTCCACAGATTCCAATAGGGCGGCGGCAGCCTGAATAGTCTCGCCACTACGCAAAAGACCGGTACCTTCATCCTGAGTCGTCCAAGACACCCAGATGGGTTTTCCCTTGGCAAACTCGCTGGCGGCTGTTGCCGCCGCCAAACCCTCCTCCCCACTTGACATGGTTTCGCACAGAAAAACATCGGCGTAGTCCGACAGGATCTCCGCCTGAGGCCCATACTCTTCCAACATTTGCTGAAAAGGTAAGACGTTTTGCGGTACGTAACTGTCTCGCATGGGCGGTAAACTGGCCGCAACAAATGCCGGTCGATCTATCCCTTGAATGGCGTTTTGAGCTGCTTCGCCGGCTCGGTGATTCAGGGTTTCGAAACGATGTCTACCTCCATTGTCTTTAAAACGATTCCAATTTGTAGAGTAAGTATTGGTGGTAATAATGTCGGCACCTGCATGCAAATATTCACGATGCAAGTCTGTGACGGCGGCCACGTTGTCATCCATGACGTGGGCACTCCACAGCACCGGGTCGTCTCGCACACCACGGGTGAGCAACTCTTGACCCATGCTTCCATCTAGCAATAGAGCGGCCTTGGATCGCCGGAGTGCGTCAATTGATGTCATTCAGTGCTCACCGGGCGTCCAGTCACACCCATCGCAATTCGCATCAATGTCGTTTTTCGCTAGTACTTGAAGAATGAGGTTTGTCCAAGTCTTGTTGGGCGTCCAAACCGAGTTCATGTCTTTCTTTGCTTGAGATAGTGGCACACCAAGGTGAATAACACGATACAAAAGCGCAAAAGCAGAGGCTCGGAAATTCACCTGGCAATGAAGCAGTGTCTTTTTGGAATCACCACGTTGCATGGCTCCCACAAATAAATCGAAGTCACTGACGGTAGGTTGATCCCACTCCACGGGAATATGCAAATACTCCATGCCTAGTTTCTTAACCAGACGATCTTCGTTGGCCAAAGAGTTTTTGTGATCAGAGTAAGCAATGTAAACCACCCGGTCATATCCAGCGTCGGCCACTTTCTGCAACTGTTCAGGCGTCGGTTGTCCTGAACTCGAAAAATGTTCGTCATATTGACGAAAATTCGAAATGCCAGACAGTCCATCTGCCAAGACACTCGTGGATAGCAACATCGCAAAGCAACATAAAACCAAGTTTTTCATCTCGTTATCCATAAAGCAAAAAGTCAATATACCCCAAGAGCACTGGGATAATGAACGGATCGTAAATTGTCCGAGTTGCTATAGAATAGTCGGCGGATTCAAAAAACGACAACGAAGGATAGATCCCATGGTGAGGTTGATCATAGGTTTGATGTGCTTAAGTTCCAGCGCTTGGGCGAACGAACATTTATTCGAAAATATCGATGTTTTCCAGCTAGAAGTAGCTGCAGACCCACAAATATCCCCAGACGGCTCAACCATAATCTATGTGCGCCGAAGCATGGACATTATGAGTGACAGGGGCGTGTCAAACCTTTGGCGAATTAGCAGCGACGGCAGCAATCATCGTCCTCTGTTGACCGGCGCGCAAAGTTTTTCAAGCCCAAGATGGTCACCCGATGGCGAAAAACTTGTCTATGTCACTCGGGTTGAGGGTCGCGGGCCACAACTTCATTTGCGCTGGATGGATACCGGGGACACAGCGGTACTCACCAACTTGCGACGCGCACCCAGATCCATCAGCTGGTCGCCTGATGGCACTCAATTGGTCTTCCAGATGTTTGTTAAGGGCAAATCAAAACCCTTGGCCAAACCCCCGTCCAAACCAAAGGGCGCCAAGTGGGCACCACCGGTGAAGGTCATCGATAGTATCGTGTATCGCCAAGATGGCGCCGGCTATGTGGACCCTGGTCATAATCATCTATTCGTGCTCTCCGCCGAAGGGGGCACACCTCGTCAGCTAACCGAGGGGGATTACAATCACAATGGACCTGTGACATGGAAAAACAATAACGAAATTATTTTCTCGGCCAATAGAAACAAAGACTGGCGCCACGATCCCCTTGAATCTGACTTGTGGTCTTTGAACATCAATGACGGCACACTCGACCAACTCACCGAACGTGATGGTCCCGACAGCTCACCCGCCGTGTCGCCTGATGGTTCCAAGGTGGCCTACTTGGGTTTTGATGACAAACTCATGGGCTACCACAATGCCGATGTCTACATAATGGATATAGACACAGGAGAGACTGAGGCCATCACCGGTGACTTGGATCGGAGCGTAGGCGATGTAGCCTGGGCGCGAAATTCCCGACGACTTTACATCCAGTATGACGACGAAGGAAAAAGTCATCTCGCCAGTTTGGGTCTTGATGGTTCTGTCTCAACAATTACTGACACCATTGGCGGTGTGGCCCTAGGTCGACCCTATACCAGTGGAGGCTTTTCGCTCTCAGACAACGATGTCTATGTGATCACTGGCGGCGCACCATTGCGCCCATCGGATGTTGCCGTTGGCAGAGGCACACGATCACCCACGACAATTACCTCACTAAACGAGGACTTGTTGGGCCACAAAAAACTCGGAGCCGTTGAAGAGCTACGCTGGCAATCCTCTGCTGATGACTTAGAAATTCAAGGCTGGGTTGTTAAGCCGCCCAATTTTGATGCCAACAAAAAATATCCACTCATTTTGGAAATTCATGGGGGCCCCTTTGCTGCCTATGGGCCACAGTTTTCTCCAGAGGTTCAACTGTTCGCCGCGGCGGGATACGTGGTCCTGTATGCCAATCCAAGAGGTTCCACAAGTTACGGTTACGACTTTGCCAACGAGATTCATCACAACTATCCAGGACAAGACTATGATGACCTAATGTCCGGGGTGGATGCCGTCATCGAACAAGGTTATGTGGACGAGGAACAACTATTCGTCACCGGCGGTTCTGGCGGTGGTGTTCTGACTTCTTGGATTATTGGAAAAACCGATCGTTTTGCGGCAGCCGTTGTGGCAAAACCTGTGATTAACTGGACCAGCTTTTCTTTAACCGCCGACTTCTCGACGTTTTTCACTCGTTATTGGTTCGCCGATATGCCCTGGGAAAACCCCAACGCCTACTGGGAGAGATCACCTTTGTCTTTGGTTGGCAATGTCAAAACGCCAACAGCGTTGTTGACGGGCGAGGCTGACTATCGCACGCCAATTTCTGAATCTGAGCAATACTATCAGGCGTTAAAACTACGAAAGATTGATACAGCACTCATAAGAGTACCGGAAGCTTCTCATGGCATCGCTGCTCGACCATCCCACCTCATCGCTAAGATCGACAATGTGTTGGCTTGGTTTGAGCGATATCGTGAGAAAAGTGAATAGTCGGATAAAGACGAAACGTCTGGAAAACAACTAAAGCAGTTCTTTTTCTTCCAATACCTTGCGGGCGACCCTAAAGCACTCCAGTGCTTGGGGTACCCCGCAATAGATTCCCACCACATGCACAATGGCTCTAATCTCCTCCACGGTGACACCATTGGCAATGGCACCACGACAGTGAATCTCCCATTCGTGCATTTTTCCAAGGCCACCGATCATAGCGAGATTCATCATGGACCGGGTTTTTGCGTCAATGACCTCATCACCCCAGCCAAAACCCCAGCACCATGCGGTCATGGCTTCTTGAAAGGGTCGAGAAAAATCATCCGCGGCCGCTAAATTCTCTTCTACATACTCGGCGCCTAAGGTCTTTTTGCGTTTCGCCAACCCCTTTTCGAAAAGATCTTTGTCCATTTTTTCCTCTCAACCCAATTTGATGGCAACGTTCTTGGTTTGCACGTAATTCCAAAGGGCCTCTCGACCCTTCTCGCGACCATAGCCTGATTTACCGTACCCGCCGAAGGGCGTTTCTACGCCACCTGCGTACCATTCGTTGACGAAAACTTGTCCGGCCCGCATACGTCTGGCAACTTGAGTGGCTCGATCTAGGTCGTTGGTAAAAACACCCCCAACCAGACCATACTCAGTGTCATTGGCGATCTTTATGGCCTCGGCGTCGTCTTTGAATTTGATCACAGATTGCACTGGACCAAACACTTCCTCTCTCGCTATTTGCATGTCCGACTGAACATTCGTGAATACAGTGGGCTGCAAGAAGTAGCCATCCCCATCCATCGCATCACCGCCGGTTGCAGCTACCGCTCCGTCGGATTCAGCTCGACGACACATTTTTGCCGCACGATCCCTTTGGGCTTCGGAAATCATGGCGCCCATGTTGTCACCAAAATTGTCCATGTCGATGCCAGGTGCCACCTGCATGCGCTGAGCGAGTTCTGCGATACCCTCAACCACTTGGTCATGGATGGATTCGTGAACAATGACGCGGGACATGGCGGAACACACTTGTCCTGCATTAAAGAATATTCCCCAACGTACATTGTCTAGCAGACCTTCTATGTCAGCATCGGGATAGACAATGGCGGCGGACTTACCCCCCAGTTCTAAGACGCAGGGCACAACATTACCGGCCGCGGCTGTGGCGATAGACACACCAGTGGCTACAGACCCAGTAAATACAATTTGATTGACGTCACGATGCTTGGCTAATGCGGCGCCCGCCTCATGACCTAGCCCGCACAACAGGTTAACGGCCCCAGGCGGAAAACCTGCCTCTTCAGCGGCTAGTGCAAAATAAGTATTGGTTAACGGATCAAGCTCTGGGGTTTTGACCACACAGGCATTACCCGTGGTCAACGCGGCAGATAAGGAACGTGCAGTCATCTCCAACGGGTAATTCCAGGGAATGATTTGCGCCGACACACCGAAGGGTTCGTAAATTGTGAAATCGAAATAGCCATCACCCAGTGGAATGGAGCGTCCCTCCATGGTTTCCGCTTGATTGCCGTAGTACTCGAAGTAACGAGCGGCACCTTCGACTTCGATTCGAGCCTCCCAAAGCGGTTTGCCACTTTCCAAAGTGAGTATCGGGGCAATCTCATCGATTCTTTGCAACAAGAACTCACCCATCTTGCGCACCATACGACCGCGCTCAACGGGACGCATGGCCGTCAACACGCCACTTTCATGACACTGTCTTGCAACCGCCACCGCATGATCGATATCTTCGGTGTTTGCCGATGCCTGTTCGGCTAACACAGTGCCTGTGGCAGGGTTTTCTACCGCGATCTTGCCGCCACCGCCATCTATGAATTTCCCATTGACGTAGTTTTGCCAATAGGGCTTCACATCAACTGTCATCCAAACCCTCCAAATACCATTGGTGTAGCGCTCGTATCGAGTGCTCAGAATTTACTCCCCCTTTGGCATCCAACACCAAGGGACCGGGATTGTAGCCACGACTACCCAAACCCCGCTGTACTGACTCCACCAAATGAATGTCTTCCTCCACGGTGGTCTCGCGATCTTGTTTGGCCAGATCTCTTACGGTCTGTGACTCTTTGCCATTGGGTGTATACCAACCTCGGATGACATCAACCTGGGCATGGCCGTGGGGCCGCCAGTGATAAGTATTGAGCACATTGCCCGGATAAACCTGAAAAGAAAACATAGGCCACAAAAACCAAGATGAATAACTACCAGCGTAGGGGTTGTCATCCAAATCGATGGGATAGGTCATCCTTTCTAAGTTTTGGCACTCCGTGGTATGCCTCAAACAAAAACCCTGTGGTTGTATATCGTAAGTGTCTGACTTGATCACGCCACTGGCGAAAGTAGGGTGATTCAGTTTGCAATGGTAGCACTCAGAGTAGTTTTCAACGGAAATTTTCCAGTTACATTCTTCCGTGACTGACACCCACTGCAAAGGTTCTAGAGAATCGAGTCTTGGTAAATAGGCCTTGAGTTGTGTTCTAGCGTTCGGAAACCACTCCTCCATGGGCTTTGCGTTGTCGTCCAAGTTGACGAAAATAAAACCACAAAAGTTCTCCGCTTGAACAGACGTAAGATTAACGCGACTTTTGTCGAACCCTTTGACCGATGAAATATTTGGACCTGATCTTAAAGCGCCCGATTGCTCGTAGGTCCAGGAATGATAAGGACAAACAATAAGCTTGGCGTTGCCTGAATCAGATAACAGTTCATGACCCCGGTGCTGGCAAACGTTGTAAAAACAATTGACGTCTCCCTGCTTTGTGCGAATACAAAACAGATTCTCTCCCGCCACTTGGAAACAAACGTAGTCACCCGGTTCTTGGACTTGAGATTCGTGACACGCAAACTGCCAGGTACTTGCTAAGACGGACCGACACTCTTTTTCGTAAACATCGGACGCTACATAGTAGCGAGCGTCCAACGCTCGTACGGGATCAATTTTTTCCTCATGACTCATCTGTGTAAATGCCTAATTCCCGCCGTCGCTCGTGAAAGCCGCGTATGTTGTCGATAACATCGGAACCCGCATCGGCGATTACAAAGGCAATCAGGGTTTCAAGCATTGCTCCCGTGGCAAACGTCGAGGTAAAAAACTGTGGTGTTTCTGTTTGCACCACAAAACTATGCTGGGCTTCCGTGATGGCGGGAGACGCCGGACTGTCAGAGATGCCGATGATGGTCAAACCCAACTGTTTTGCCACCTCGATGCCATCCAAAACTTCTACTCGATAGGGCTTAAAGGTCATTACCAGTAAAACATCTTTCCTATTTGCCCGTGCTAAATCATCAATGGCCAAATTCCCATCCTTTGGAATGGCTTGAACATTATCCACCGCCATATCCGCCAGGTAGGTGAAGCTTCGGGCCAAGGCATGATTCACACCGACGCCTAGTACATAAGTCTGGCGGGCAGCAACAATAGCGTCTGCAGCCGCCTTGATGGACTGAGCATTGGTGGCCGCAAAAGTTTGTTCAATATTGTGAATAGCGCTGGATGCCATGTCCGCGAAAAGGCCGTCATGCTTGCCTCCCTTTGACAAAGACTGTAGCCAACGAGCGCGGTCCGGAAAGTTTGCGCGACCCTGGCGGATTTCCTCACGAAAAGGCTGACGAAAATCGTCATAGCCCTCAAAACCAATGGACCTTGCCATACGCACAAACGTGTTCGGTTTGACTCTGGCATATGTCGCGATTTCGCGGATAGAGCTGACACCAACATCAAAAGGGTTTTCAAGCACATAGGTGGCGGCTTTTCTGGTTTCTGGGGTCAGGTCCGACAGCCCCGCCGCCAACGCGGCTAAGACCTTTTTCGAGGCTTGTGATTCGGAATTTGGTACAAAATTTC
>JBCCFQ010000045.1:0-11778 GCA_039029655.1 Pseudomonadota bacterium
AACTGGTGATGTCAATTGCGACGAGAGGGTGGATGGCGACGACGTTTCGCTTATTCGCTTGTATGATGTGGGCTTCAGAGAAGCACACTTCGCGGGGCAAGTCGCTGGTTTACTGAAGAAGCAATCATCAACGCTCGTCGCGGGTGGTTGGGATGAGGGGGTTGCAGACAACGTCAGCAACTTCACGATCATCGCCATCAAATAGCACTCTGGTCTTTTGATCGAAGGAGGGAAGGGCGCCACAGGAGCGCCCTTTTCTTGTTTGGTGGATCGGGATGGCTTCGAACCACCTCTGCGCCGGTCTTCAGCCGACCGCTCTACCCATTGAGCTACCGATCCATTGGTGGAGAGAGCAAGATTCGAACTTGCAAAGCGCAAAGGCAACCGGTTTACAGCCGGCTTATCTCACCAGTGAAAGCCCCTCCAGGAAAAACTGGAGCTGACGGTGAGCTTTGAACTCACAACCTGCTGCTTACAAAGCAGCTGCTCTGCCTGTTGAGCTACGTCAGCATTACTAGCGTCGGGGCGAGCATGAAATACATGCACAGCACAACCTTGAGTTGCCGCAACCTTCCCCTACGGAAGACACCGCCCCAACGTCTTACACAATCCACATTGTTAAAGAGCATTTCCATCGGGGACAAAAAAACCCCGGTGGTTTCTTGAACCGACCGGGGTCTTTATGGAGTTTCCCTGGAAGGTTCGTTTTGCGAGCCTTCCAAGATTTGTTCGAAGAAGGCTAAATCATTGGTTCCCCATTGTTAATGGCGAACGAATCCAAACGGCTTAACGCACCGTGCGCTGGTATGGGTTGCATACCGGACAGGTGCACGCCACCGCTGATGTTGGTATAGGAATGCCAACACCGTTTGACGGCGAATAAAGTTCCGAGTTGTTTCAAAAAGTGTTTCATAGTGGGCGGCAGTATACGCACCGAGAATTCAATGTCAACACTAAAGTGAACAGGTGTTCCGAAAATGTGAACACCGTCGTACGGGTTAAGGTCTTCGTATTCGTTTTGGCTTGGTTTCTCGTACCGATTTCAACCAATTATGTAATGTGGATGCTTGTCGTGAGGTTAGATCCAGTGCTCCGGACATGAGTTCGATTGTGTCAATCACGCGATTGCGTATTGCCGAGCCAACTTCTGTATCCGGCACGCTTGGCCCTTTACCAAAAAGAATCCAACCAGGAGACACATTGGTTATCTCAGCAATGGCTTCGATGATTTTAAGGTTGGGATTCTTGGGTTCTGTCGTTTCCAGGCGATGCAGTCCGGTTTTGGAAAGGTCAATGCCATAGTCTCTTAGACAATCTCGCAATGCGGCGGGTTGCATCTCGGCGCGTTCCCTGGCAATTCGTATCCGTTCGGCTATGTTTCGCGGTTCTTTTGTCAAAGTTTTCCCCATCAGAAGAACTGTAGTGTAACTTCTTGTTAGATTGAGTGGGAGAAGGGTTAACGACAACGCTCCCCAAAGCCCATATCCACGTGAAAGTGATCGTGGTGAGCTTGGTTATAGTCAGGACTTAGTACGATGTTAAAGACTTGGCATGCGGCATCTCGTGTTTCACGCAGAAACTCTGCTTCATCCCCATGGGTGTTCCAATGCCTGGCGACGGATATGACCCGACCATCGTCTAACTCGAAGCCCGTGATGTCCCAGGCGTTGGCATAAGCATGTTGGCTCATGGGACCCCGGGACCGGTTATACATGCGGCGACAGGAGTAGGTGCCAGCGTCATGGACTTTGGTTATCTCTGTCTCCAGCATTTCTTTGGCAAGATAGTTGCTGGTGGTTAGCCAGATATGGGTAGCTACGGCTAAGGGACACTTCATAATGCGCCCACCACGGATCTCGATGTCGTTGCTGGTGTTGATCTCCTTGCCGTTCTCCCAACCACAGCCGTTTCGATCAGAATGTGGATCTACAGACGCGACGTCCAAGTTTTGCGAGTCAAATAGCAGTTTGTCACACCAAGAGACGGGTCCTCGGTTTAATAGAGCAAGTTTTAGGTTAGTCGAGAACCCTGCTCTATCATCAATGGCTAAAGGTCTCCACGGCAGGTGGCGATGGTCGACCAATATCTCGCCCACGGCCACCGAAAGGCATAAAATACCTAGACAACCATACAGAACCCAACGGCGATTCTTCTTGTTACGGGTAAACCAGCGTAGGAATCGAAAGGCCAATGCGGGTGGCCGTAGCAAGATTCTGAGGATTCTAAGAAAACCGTTCAACTATTCTCCGTGATGAACGCTTCGTTTATATGGGCATCAGGAAGTTCTTCGCAAAGCGGAGAGTTCCTACCAAAAGGCCACCATCGCGGGCATCCGCTTCGACAATGAGAATACCTTGAGGGCCACGTTCTGATTCTGATGCGCTTCGACGCAGGTTGAATCCATTGAGGAAAATGTCGGCTAGGGTTAGATGACTGTCCACAGAAAATCGAGCGTAACGATTCCAAGCCACCAATCTTGCCGCGGGAATACTTCGCTGAACCTGATCTGAAGTTGCAGGCTTGCCACGGGTTCTCAAGATTAATCGACCTGAGCCGCCAGTACAGCGTGCCGTATGGAACACAATTCTTCCCAAGAGAAGAGTGGCTACACGAAGACTAATGACCGTGCGTAGTTGAACGTTTTCATTCATCGCAACAAAGTTACGATAGCTAAAAATAACTTCTTCGCCCTCTTTTAAGTCCCAATCCACTAGGTGTTCTGCCTCGACAGAGTTGAAGGTAACGCCGTCGTCATCTCCCAAGGGCATCATGACGCGACTCATGTGCCAAGACCCAAAGCGCAGGCGGGACATCAACGAAGCACGCCATTGTGGAATACTGAACCTTGCGGCAGGACCTAGTGGCTGGTAATTCGCCTTATAGTAGATGTCATGGGGATACTTGCCCGCTATGTTCACTTCTTGAACCGTGGTGACGCTTCCTTCTGTGGGTGTACCTTCTCGTTCTAAGAGATCGATATTGATGTCGGTTGATTTATCAAAAATGACTCTAGCAAACACATACAAGATACTCTTGATGGTAACAACGATAAGCCAGAGCAACAAAATTTGCCGGATAAAGTTACCTGCAGTGTGAACGCGATCTATGGATTGTCGCGTGCGTGCTTCGGCGTTGTTCAAGTCCTCGGTGAGAGTGTCTCGAACATCAGCAGTGAATTCTTTTGTCTTAGACTGTAGCCCTTCTGCACGGTCAATGATGAATTCAACAAACTGCCCTTCCGCCTCCTCTCGCTTGTTCTTGTAAGCGCGATTGAGGCCTTTGATGACAATGTTTGCTGCCTCACAGTCGACAAAGGGAAAGTCTGTGCATGAGTTTGTCTTCATTCCCGTTGATTCAGGCACGATTGAAAACACACGACGTGCCTCGGTTTTGGCAGTTTTCTTACTCTGCAATGCAGCGACATCGATCGAATCAAGTTGGCTCTCAATGTCTCGGCGAAGAACCTGAAAATCTCGTTGAACGGTGAGGTCTAGACTGTCGAAAAATCCCTTTTGCTCCAATGGCCAAGAGTCGCGGTCATCATCAGGTGGGCAAACAAACCGTTGAACGGGTGAGGTTCCCAGTAGGTGACACATTAAAGGGTCACCTTCACTCCACATTTCGTGAGGACCTTCCCGATTAAAGTGCTCCAAGAGAAGCACCGGTTTACCGTTGGGGCAAGGAAGAATCGATAGAGGGTCATCGGAATATACAGCGCAAAAAGGGACGACATATCCGCGTTTGTACATTAGGTTCTGAGTGGCGTCTAAGATCTGATTGCTTCCCCACATGCCCAGCGCTATCAGAATCAGCATTGGCCACCATAGTGACAAGGTGCGCCCAGTCAGTGCCAAGAGGTTGCTCCGACCCAGCTCTTTTCCAAGGGGTAAGTTTTGGAGCACGGCTTCGACGACTAAGCGTCCTACCAATACAGCACCTAAGAAGATCAGAATTTGCGGCCACGCCAGTAAGTCATCGAAGGCCTGCCCTACAATTAGAAAGAGTAGAAACACCGCAAACGGGAGGGATAGTGCCTCTCCCCTAAACACGAAGTAAACAAAAGTGACAAAAGCGCTGACTACATAAATCGTGTTGAAACCAGTCAGCGTTCTTCCGATAAAGCTATCGGCTATTAGCAACGCAAAGATCGGAATTGCAGCTAGTCCTCTTCGACGCCGTTTCGACGCAAACGACACGCCAAGAATGATGGCACCAATGAGGATGGCCAACAGCCCAAACGGATTGTCTACTTCCGGAAAGGCGTACTGACTGGCTAATCCGCTTAGCCAAGACGGCGGAAACAGAAGATCTGCACGAAGCGCTGGCAGCAAACCAACAAGCAAAAGCAACCAAAAAACGTCGTTACGATGTTCTTCAGTCATTGTGCGAAACAGCGATAGGAATTTTTCCCGCAACATCCACTCCCGACTCTTTAACCACTGATATGGGTTTATTGTACCCGGCATTCCGAAATGTAGTATCAAAAGGAATCCGTTCGAAGATTGCTCGCCACCCGGTAATCCTCGGGGTATTCTAAGATCAATGACTTCTCAACAGAAATCAGCGTTTAGTTTAGGTGACTGGCTTGTGCATCCTGATCGAGGCTGTATCGAGAAAAACGGTGAGTCCGTTCATCTAGAGCCAAAAGTCATGTCCGTACTGATTCTCTTGGCCAATAAATCGGGTGAGGTTATCAGTAAGCAAGTGATTGTCGACGAAGTGTGGGATGGACGCCCTGTGAGTGACATCGTAGTTGCCCGATGCATTTCTGTGCTGCGTACAGCTCTGGATGATGATTCAAAAGAGCCTAGGTATATTCAAACCTTGCCAAAGCGGGGCTATCGGCTTTTGCCGGAAGCTATGGGAACCGACCTAGAATCTGGCAAGTCTGAAAAATCTGGTTTTGGCTGGCATTGGTCTGCGGTAGGTGTGTTGGCATTGGCAACGATGACGGTACTGTACTTCTTGGGCCAAGACCGGCAGCTATCATCGAAACCCATTCCAAAACAGTCCGTTGCAGTTTTGCCGTTTGCCAACCTAAGTGGCGAAGAATACCAATACTTTTGTGACGGGATCAGTGAACAACTCGTTCTCGCATTGTCAGAGATTCCAGGTTTAGACATTGCTGCGAGAACATCCTCATTCAATCAAAGGAGTTCCACAAAGAGTATCACTGCCATCGCAAAAGAGCTTCGCGTGAATTCTATTATCGAGGGCAGCGTTCGCCGTGAGGGCGATACCGTGAGAGTGACAGCACAGGTCATTGATGGTGCCTCTGGTTATCATAAGTGGTCCGGCAGTTTTGACGGGAGGGTCGAGGATACATTTGAGCTGCAAGAGCGAATTTCCAAACAAGTCGCAGAAGCCATCGGCGGGACCGAAAAGTCAGCGGTTGGCGACGCCATGCAGTTATCACGACCAAATAGCTTTGAAGCCTATGACCAATACTTGATTGCTCGTTTCATGCTGAACCGTCGGGATGCGAAGGATCTCAGTCGAGCCATTGATATGTTTAAGCAAAGTATCCAGCTTGACCCAGACTATGGTTCTAGCTATCTGGGGCTAGCCTACGCTTATGCTTTGAGCCCTAGCTATTTAGACGTCGATCCGGTTGTAGCATACGACAGTGCACTACAAACCCTTGAGGCGGGCATTGAAGCAGATCCAAAAATAGAAATCTCCGGTGCCGGAGTCCGAGGTTTTTTGCACTTGAAAAATCATGAATGGTTGGCGGCTGATGAGCAGTTTGAGTTAGCTCTTCAATCACCCATCGTTGAGTCCACCAGTTATCTTTGGTATTCCCAAATGATGGCAACCGTGGGGCGACTTGAAGACTCATTAAGGTTGGCTGAAATCGGACTAGCCTTGGATGATTCTTCGCCGGTGGCCAATAGCCGCATGGCAATTGCTAACCTCTGGCTGGGTGATAACGAAACGGCAAGAAAATACTTTGACATTGCCGATTGGCTAAACATAAACAATCCCATACACACGGAGAGTTTGGCGTTGCTGTTGCTTCGTGAACAAGACTTCGATGCCTTAACTAGTTTGGGAACTCAAATCCAGGTCAGAAGCAACGCACGTTTTCACTGGTTGGATAACTTTATTGCAGCGACTCAGGATCCAGGTGAACGTGACTCCGCTATATCTAAGCTGGACGAGGCATATGCTAATGGACAAGTGTCGCCGCGGGTGGCAATTGTGGCGATGGAGTTACTCGGCGCGACCCAGCTGGCCGTAGCCATCTTGCAGGATCAAATCAGTTCCAATACGGGTTTCGAACTCGAAATTGTGTTCATCGATGAATTGACTGAATTGCGCCAGCATTCAGCAGTGCTCAAAGCATTCGATGATCTTGGATACACCCAGTACTGGCAAGAGAAAAATTGTGCATGGCAAGAAAATCGCCTGAAATGCACCGACTAAGCCAGTTCCAGAACTTTTCTTAAAGAAAAAATCATCTAATACTCAATCAAGTTCACTAGGCAACTTCTAGTCTGTAGGCGGCCGGTTTCGGAGGAGCGGTATGCAAAAGACTATGATTGTTCGTCTTTGTTTGTCATGGCTAGTGACGTTGGGTTTGGTAATGAGTGGTTGCACCACAGCACAAGTCAGTTACCCACCTTCGGTAAGAACTGGCAACAGTTCGCTCAAAGATGGTCAAAGAGCAACTCTGATCATGACAAATGGTGAAGTAATGAAAGGGCGGGTGCTAAATTTGAACGACGACCACATTCAATTTCGAAACAAAGGCAGCGACATCAATAGAGTTGTCCCATGGTCCTCGGTACGAAAAATTGAGCACCGAAAGTTTTCTTACGGAAAAACCATTGGACTGGCCGCTTTGGTTCTTCTTGCAGTTGCAAGGGCCAGTGGTGGACCTCCTTGTGGTCTCTATTGTGCGCCAATGTTTCCGTAGAGGCCTTTGTATTGGTTTCCGCCAAGTGCTCTCTTAAGCTCGCCTCGCGAGCCAGGACTAATTTTGTTCCGGCGCGTTGGCCGCGAGAAGTGATCGTTCGATTGAGGTCTCTTCGATCTGACTAGCTTTATTCAGCAAATGATTTGAACGGAAAATCAGTCCGGAGCGTTGGGATGGGGGCAAGGTACAAGGCTTGAAAATGTCGTTAGTTACCCTGTGTCTCGCGCACAGAGTTTGCCGCTTTCATGACTTTTTCCGCTAAAGCATCTTTATGCCGTTCCAGCCGCACACGAACTTCCTTGCGACTGGTTCCCACAATCTGCGCCGCCAACAGTGCCGCATTGGTGGCGTTGTCGATAGCCACGGTGGCAACGGGTACACCGGCCGGCATCTGTACTATGGACAACAAAGAATCCATCCCGTCCAATTTAGTGGCGGACACAGGGACACCTATGACTGGCACAACGGTTTTTGATGCGATCATGCCAGGCAAGTGTGCAGCACCTCCAGCACCGGCAATAACAGCAACAATACCGCGAGCAGCCACTTCGCCAGCATATTGATGAAGCTTATCCGGTGTGCGATGAGCCGAAACAATATCGACTTCATAAGGAACATCTAACTTCGCTAGAGTATCTGCAGCCGCCTGCATAACTCGCAAATCTGATTGGCTGCCCATCACAATAGAAATCAAAGGTGAATCATTCGTGTCAGTCATCGGTGCTTTCCACTCTGATGTTGGGATGTATTTCGTCCGCTAATGCCATGGCTGTCTCGCGGTCTTCCCCCAGCACTGTAACATGAGCCATTTTTCGTCCGGGTCTCACTTGTGACTTACCGTAATTGTGAAAAAAGACATTGGGTTGAGTTTGATCAAAGCCGACGTAATAGGGTTTTCCCCATGCGCCCTCAGCACCCAAGACATTGAAGGTGACTGCGGCCCCCTTTATCGTTGTGTCACCCAGCTCGTGGCCAGCCACAGCTCGCATATGCTGTTCGAACTGTGACGTCACACACGCCTCAATTGTGTAGTGTCCAGAATTGTGTGGTCGAGGTGATAGTTCATTGACGAACACGTTCCCCCCGCGATCGACAAAAAATTCCAAGGCCATCACGCCGACATAGTCAAGGGCGTTAACCACTTGCTCAGCACGTGTGCAGCACTCAGAGTGTACGCGGCTTGGGACTCTCGCCGGTGCAATCACCCGCAGCATCACATGGGCATCCGGATCCATTTCGATTTCCGTCAGCGGGTAGTGCCGAACGGTTCCATCGACGCCTCGTGCAATCATGATGGCAAGCTCATAGTCGATGTCCACCAGTTCCTCACCAAGCGCTGGTGTGCCAGGCAGTTCGGCGATCTGTTCTTTGGATCGAATAATTTGCACACCGCGACCGTCATAGCCATCCCTGCGGGCTTTCCAGACACGCGGCAATTGCCCTTCGATGTCTGAAGGTGAATCTAGTGAGGTGAAGTCACTGGTGGGGATGTTGTTTTCTCTCAGGAATTGTTTTTGTAACAACTTGTCTTGAATGATGTTGAGAACCTTCGAAGAGGGTCGCACGGGGATGCCTTTTTCCTCCAACTCCGCCAAGGCGTCTACGCTGATGCGTTCGATTTCGAAGGTTACTACGTCTGACTTTTCCCCAAGCTGATTGATGCCTTCCACAGAGTCAAAGTTGGCCACTATCAACTCTTCTGTATTATCAACAACCGAACATTGGGCGTCGGGGTCCAACGCAACAACTTTAATATTAAGTGTGTTGGCTGCCTCAGCCATCATGAGTCCCAGCTGACCGCCACCCGCAATACCAACCGTAGACACCGCTGATAGAGAAGGGGCTGAATTGTCTAGTGGGGTGTGTGGCATTGCGAAACGCTGATGAAAATGAACCGGGACTTTAGACCATCATGTGGGCTAAACCAAGCTTTGTTCTGGTGGTGACGTCAAAGTGCGTCAATTTGTTGCTCGGTTCGGGTCACTTTGTGTACCACAAAGACCGAAAATCCGTGTGCAAGCACACCAATTCCCCACCCAATTGCCGGCCAAAGTACCCAAAACTCTTGGGCGTCGCTAACTATGTTTATTGCCACCAGCAATGTGATGACGAACATGTAGGTGGCCAAATGGATCCAGAACGACAGCTTGAATTGCAGGTTTTTCTTCTCAGATTGCCGCGCCGCAGCTTTTTTCGCTTCCCCGTTGACGTCTACAGTCACCGCCGTGACATCCACCCCAAATGCGGCCGCCAAGGACATCACACTGTCCTTGGATGCGCTGCCCCCATTCTCTAGTCGCTGAATGGTCCGCAGGCTGACACCGGCAACTTCGGCGAGGTGTTCTTGGGACCAACAACGCTCCTCCCGCCAGCGTCGAATTTTCTCGGAATTGACTTGCATCAGCATATTAGATCTCCACATGGGTTGGCTATCAAGGCCAAAGACTATGTGGAGGTCGAATGATTTAGTACGTCAAGAGCACGTCAGCGGTGCGTCATGGACGAGACTGGGCGGAAAATCCCTGTCGGAGCCGCGAGCTCATCCATTGCTCGCGGCCCAACATCCATTTTGTATCGTTTGCGGCAGCGTTTTTGTCGGATCTACAATGACAGACCGCACCGATTCTCTGGAACTACCGCCTCTCTATTCATGCGATAAAAGGGTTACAATAACGACAGCAAAATAATAATCGATTGTATTTTTTGGGAGACATCATGTCGGGATTCCAACGCGCCTTCGGCGCGATGTATTTGCTTGTACTCATTTTTTCATCCGCCCCAGTGACCGCGGACGACAAACATCCGTTAGCTCAGTTGCCGCTGCGAACCATTGGGCCTGCCATCACGTCCGGGCGGATTTCAGACTTTGCCTTTCATCCTCAAAAGAAGCATGTGTTTTATGCGGCTGTTGCCTCGGGTGGTTTGTGGAAGACTGAAAACAATGGCACCACGTGGAAGCCGTTGTTTGACGGCGAGGGGTCCTATGCCTTGGGTGTTGTGGAATTGGCGCCTTCTGATGTCAACACCGTCTGGGTGGGTAGTGGTGAGAACAACTCCCAACGAAGCGTTGGTTTTGGCGATGGCGTGTACAAGTCGGTAGATGGTGGTGTGACTTGGAAAAATATGGGGCTAAAAGACTCAGGCCATATCTCACAAATCTGGATTCATCCCGAGAACGCTGATGTTGTTTTGGTGGCCGCTCAGGGGCCACTGTGGAACAGTGGTGGTGACCGTGGTTTGTACAAGACGACGGATGGTGGATCATCGTGGACAGCCATTTTGACCGTTGATGAGAATACAGGTGTTAATGAATTTGTCGTTGACCCGAGGAATCATGATCGAATCTTAGCGTCCACCTACCAACGACGGCGCCATGTCTGGACCCTAATCAATGGCGGCCCAGAAAGCGGCGTTCACTACACCACGGACGGGGGTGCTAACTGGATGAAAATCTCTGCTGGTTTGCCCAAAGATAATATGGGACGGATTGGTCTGGCCGGGGTACCCACAGACCCGGATCGGGTTTATGCCATCATCGAAGCAAATGATGAGGAGCAAGGTGTTTATCACTCTTCCGACTTTGGTTTGAATTGGAAGAAACGTTCCAGCCATATGACCACCAGCCCCCAGTACTATAATGAGTTGGTCATCGATCCAAAGAATCCGGACAGAGTTTATTCTCTAGATACTTTTACCCACATATCCAACGATGGTGGTAAGAGCTTTAGTCCTCTGGGCGTCGAGCACCGTCATGTAGATGATCATGCCCTTTGGATCAATCCTGATGATACAGCTCATCTCATTATTGGTGGCGACGGGGGTATTTACGAGAGTCACGACACAGGTGCCAATTGGCGTTTCATGGGCAATTTGCCTATTGCTCAGTTTTATCGTGTGCAACCCGACTATGTGGAACCCTTTTACAATGTTTGTGGTGGTACTCAAGATAACAATTCTCTTTGTGCGCCATCGCGCACAACACTGAGGCACGGTATTACAAATGCCGACTGGAATCTTATCTTGTTTGGTGATGGATACGAGCCGCAATTTGATCCTGAAGATCCCAATATCGTGTACACCCAATACCAATATGGTGGGCTGGCACGCTATGACCGTCAGACCGGTGAGCGTTTGTTCATTGTTCCCCATCCCGAGAGTGGGCAAAACCAACCCAAATGGAATTGGAACACGCCATTGATTGTGAGTCCCCATGACAGCAAACGCATTTACTACGCAGCGGAGGCCCTTTATCGGTCCGATGATCGCGGTGACAATTGGCGTGTGGTGAGCCCAGATCTCACAAGACAGTTGGATCGCAACGCCTTGGATGTCATGGGTCGTGTTTGGAGTGTGGACACGATAGCCAAGAACAACTCAACCTCAATCTATGGCGCTGCAATCGCATTGTCGGAGAGTACATTGGAGGAAGGGTTGATTTATGTGGGTACCGACGATGGTGTTATGAATGTGACGGAAGATGACGGTGACACCTGGCGTCGAGTCGAGTCATTCTCTGGTGTGCCGGATATGTCATTGATTGAGGACGTGGTGGCTTCCCTTCACGACAGCAACGTCGCCTATGCCACCATAGACAACCACAAGCGTGGTGATCACAAACCCTATGTGTTGAGGTCTGACAACCGTGGGCGAAGCTGGCGGTTGATATCCGGCGATCTTCCTGAACGGGGAACGGCCCATACCATTGTGGAGGATCATGTTGATCCAAACCTCTTGTTTGTTGGTACCGAGTTTGGCGTTTTCTTTACCCAAGATCGTGGCGAGTCTTGGCATCAGCTCAAAAACAATTTCCCAACGATTTCTGTGCGAGATATTGAGATCCAACGTCGGGAAGGTGACTT
>JBCCFQ010000046.1:0-11471 GCA_039029655.1 Pseudomonadota bacterium
TGGCACCATAAAGAATTGCCACATGGGGAGCACGGTCAATAGTGTTCATTTGTTCATGAATCGCGGCGGCTAATTCATCGGGGATTAACTTTGGTCCCTGCCCCGCTTCCTGATCCAAGTATTCGCATATGCGCTGGGAGTCAATAATTATTTGCTCTTGTTGGTGGTCCACCAGAGTCGGCACCACGCAAGGATCAAACCCCTCCACATCAACGGCGGAGGCACCGCTGTAACCGGAAACAAAACCTTTGCCTCGGCCCCCAAGCAAACGCATGCGCACATAGGTTGGGCGATAATTCTCTGGTACAGCCTTCCCCGCGGGCATGATGTTTAAATCGTGGGAGCGGTAGGGAATGGCCTTTTCAGCCAAAACCGTCCTAACTTTGTGTGAACACAAAGAAGGCGCTGCATGGTATAGCTCGAAACGAGGCTGACTTCCCTCTGCCATACCGATGTTCCTGTGACGACTGTTGTTTCCGAGCTGGGTATTCGCCGCATCGACGATGGCGCTAAATTCGGTGGTTGTCATGATTTTGTCTTTTTGTGTGGATAATCATATTTTAATAGTATATATTTTGCTTGTATTCAAATAAAAAGTAAACGCTTTGGGCCCACACTCAATTATCCCAAACGAGTTGGACGAGTGAAGAAATACATCAAACTAGCCGTACTGCTGACCCTTCTATGGGCGGGGCCATTCACCTTTGAGGCAGGCGCCGCAGAGGATCGGCCCAATTTCCTGATTGTAGTTGCGGACGACATGGGTTGGTCAGATATTGCTGCCCTCGGTGGTGAGATTAAAACCCCGACACTGGATGCCTTAGCCCGCGGCGGGACGGTAATGACCGATTATTACGTCGCGCCGACCTGTGCTCCAACACGGTCAATGTTGATAACCGGTGTCGATAATCATCAAGCTGGGTTGGGCGTGCAATCAGGTTTACGAGCCGACAACCAGGTGGGTATCAATTATGAGGGACAGTTGCACAATGGCGTTGTGACCATTGCCGAAGCCTTGTCGGCAATAGGTTACCAGACCTCGATGAGCGGCAAATGGCACCTGGCCCATGACATGGACCAAGCGCCGGTAAACAGAGGTTTTCAAAAATCCTTTGCCCTGATGCCCACCGGCGGCGCCAGTCACTTCGCCGATCAGCTCCCGATTAGTCCTCATGAGCCAGCACACTACATCGAAGACCATCAGAGGGTGGATGAATTACCGGATGATTGGTATTCCAGCATCGGCTATGCCGACAAGCTGCTGCAATTCCTAGGCGAACGAGAACAGGATGCCCCATTTTTCGCCTATTTAGCTTTTACCGCACCTCACGATCCACTACAGGTGCCCGACGAGTGGCTGGATCGCTACAACGGTGTTTATGACGCTGGGCCAGTCGCAATGCGTGAGGCCCGGGCCCAGCGGCAAATGGCGCTTGGATTGCTGCCTCAGGGAACCCAATTGTGGGATTACCCAAGGTTCCCAGAGCATTTCCCAAATCACGCCGCGCCTTGGACCAAACGGTCGAAGGAACAGCGTGAAAAAGCGGTGAAGCCCATGGAGATCTATGCCGCCATGGTAGAACTCATGGACCAGCAAATTGGTCGGGTGCTTAGGGTTCTCGAAGCTCAGGGAGACCTGGACAACACCTACGTTATCTTTTTTTCTGATAATGGCGCCGCGTCTTACGGCCCGTTGGTTTATCCGGGTAGCAGTAAAAAGTGGCTGGCTCAAACCTGGGACAATACCTTTGTCGACCCTGGCAAACCACGCAGTTTTACCACCCTCGGACGTGAGTGGGCCAGCGCCGCGGTAACGCCTTGGAGTTTTTTTAAAAACACGGTGAGCGAGGGTGGGATACGTTCTCCCCTAATTGTCAGCGGTCCTAATGTTGTCCCAGGAAAATTTAATAATGCCTTAGCCCATGTCACGGACATAGCGCCAACGATTTACGAACTTGCCGGCGTCAACCCCGCCGACAATCCATTGTTTGAAAACAAAGTTCAACCGCAAGGATTTTCCTTGATGCCCGTTTTGAACGGCCAAGTTAAATCGGTGCGATCCTCCTTTGGTGTTCATCTGTTCGGCAACACGGGGTATCGCCGTGGGCAAATGAAAATCAGCAAGACTAATCCACCCATCGGTTCGGGAAAATGGCAATTGTTTGATCTCGAAGAAGACCCAGGAGAGGTCAACGACCTGGCAGAACAGCAACCTGAAACCATGGAGGAAATGCTCGCGGGATTCAACGAATATTTGCGGCTCAATGCAGTGATTTTGACAGATGAGTCCCCGCTCAAAGCGGGGCCACGTCGACTGCATTCAGGCGAGTGCGATTGGTGGTGCGAAGCTCGATTTATGATCATGGGCTTGCGCAAGTAGGGTCTAACAAATTCAGACGAGGTTTTAACCATGCCCATACTCGAAGAAAGGGATATTCAAACCCGCGAAGTCCTTGACTGGAAGGGCCTACACTTATTGCATTTTGCGGGCTCGTCTTGTTCGCAGAAAACCCGCATTTTTCTGCAATTGAAGGGTATTGCCTGGGAATCCCACCACATAGACCTACCCAATAGAGAAAATTATACGGAGTGGTTTATGGGCATTAACCCCCGTGGATTGGTTCCAGTACTTATAGACGATGGTAAGGTGGTCATCGAGAGTAACGATATTCTTAACTATCTCGAACAGCGT
This sequence comes from Pseudomonadota bacterium, assembly GCA_039029655.1. Lineage (GTDB taxonomy): Bacteria > Pseudomonadota > Gammaproteobacteria > Steroidobacterales > JBCCFQ01 > JBCCFQ01. The sequence goes on from JBCCFQ010000046.1 coordinate 2,693, forward strand.
TTTCCAGAGCCCCATCTCATTCCGGAAGCACGCAATGTAGAAGCGCAAAAACTACTAGACGAGGAAGACGATTTGCACCTTGATCTACGTGCAATTTCGTTTCGCTATTTCTTTCCCGGGGTCCCGAACCGTTCCGAAGAGCTACTTGAGCAATACCAAAAACTGGGTTCGGGCACCGTGGGCGGCGTTGCTGATTCACACAAAGAAACTGAAATGCAGTTTCACCGAGACTTACGCACAAACGATGGTGTATCCGACGACCGCATTCGAGACGCGGTCAAGAAATTTAGATCGGCCTTTGAGGATCTTGATCGTCGCTTAGGGAATTCCACCTACTTACTGGGTGACGATTTGTCGTTGGTAGACATAGCTTGGTATATCTACAGTGGGCGACTACACGTCGCGGGCTATCCGCTACATGAACTTCACAGCAACGTTGGCAAATGGTTCGACGATTTGGATGCCCGGCCTGAGTTCAAAAAAGAGGTTGCGGAACCGCCGAAATTGCTCGAAATGCGAGCAGCCATGCATGAAAAACAACACGCAAGCAATACAACTTTGATCGCCGTTGCCGGGTTATAGGGGCAACCGTCATGACGACTATCCTCATACTCGTTATCGTCATTTTGCTGTTTTATCAGTACATGGGTTCGAAGCGGCCACCCCCACCGCCTTATCATCTTATCAATGCCATCGACGGGTTGCTTAGGCCTGATGTCCACACCGGTCGGCCAACCGTGTGCGCAAAGATTACCGATGACCCACGCTATCCGGAAACAACACCGCCACCAAATACCAGCAACAAGCATGGTGAGATAGAGATATTGGACGACGGTACGCCCGTGACCCATTGGTTCGCTGAGGCTGCCGGTGTCACTTGGCATTTTGTAACCGCTGGGAACTCAAACAACCAACCAGTTCTTATGCTGCACGGCTTACCGGAGTCTTGGTGGGCGTTTCATCATCAGATCAGCAACCTTTCCAAAGACTATTATGTGATCGCCCTTGACTGTAAGGGGTATGGGCAAAGTGATAAACGCCTGGACCTCGACTACACAGCGGCCACCATGGCCCGTGAGACGGGCGCGCTACTGGACAAGCTGGGTGTTGGGACTTTTTTTCTAATCGCCCACGACCGGGGTGCAGTCATCGCTGACCACATGACCAGCGTCGAGTCACTTAAGGGTAGGATCCAAGCTTATGTCAGGATGCAGCAATCTTTTAATGAGCCCCACGGTGAACCCCGGCCACCCCACGACCTGTTTGCGACAAAACTGGGCGAGGGGAACTTCAAGCACAAGCACGTGATATGGAATATCTATGAAAAGGTAATGTCTGCGGGACTCAATCACTCTACGCTGCTACGTCTGAACTACGAGTTCAAATTCAAGGGTGTTGCCGAGGCCGTAAGGCGTTACTTTCAGGCAAACAACTTTGATCTAGAGTATAAGGATCGTCATGATTTCTTGTTTGGTCATATGACCATGCCGATCCTGATACTGCAAGGTCGTTATGATCACGGGCAGCATCCTGAGGAGTACGCGAAGTCCGCCGACTTCGCACCCGATTTACGGGTCGAGTTTGTAGAAGCAAACCATTTTTCACACATCGAGAACCCGACGGCTGTCAACGCCGCTATTAGGAGGTTTCTTGATACCGTTTGAACAAGAACTAGAGCTGTACCACTACTGTGAATCCTTGTGTTCGCAAAAAGCACGAATCGGTTTTGTGGAAAAACAGCTCGACTACAAATCTCATCATATTGTCATTTGCGATGTTGCCGAGGAATGCCAGAATCTTGACGACGACTACTTGAAAGTAAACCCCAAAGGCATTGTGCCAACCTTAGTCCACCACGGCCAACCCGTGTATGACGCACATCAAATCATTCGCCACATTGACCTCGAGTATCCGGACAGTGGCACTCGGTTGTGGCCCACTGACACCCGCGAGCTCAAGATTGCCGATTTTTGGTTCGATGAAGGCATGCTCAAGGACGATCAGCCGTTGGGAACTAACTTCGGGACCAGCATCGCTTTTTTGAGCCGACCACTCCTAGCCCGCATGCTCCAACGTCAATCGCTAGAGTTGGTGATCGAAAAATACAAACGTCATCCCATTGAACAGCGTCGGAAGGGTTTCGTCGCTTTGCGCAAAGGCGTACAAGCGCCCAGGGAAGTTGAGGAAAGGGCGTTGTCGATTCTGATTAATGCGCTCCGCGTTGTTAATGACCAGCTGGCACAGTCCGGTGGACCCTGGGTGTTGGATGAGTTCTCTGTTGTAGACATTACTATGATGGCCTGTTTTCACCGGCTGGAAGACATCCATCTAGATGATTTACTGGCCCATAAAACCCTGCCAGAGCTAAGCGGTTATTGGGAAAGACTTCAAAACCGCCCAAGCTACCAGTCTGCCATAGTGGCATGGCACGATGAGGAAAATTGGCGCAGTGCCATAAAAGATTTGTATGGTGACAAAAAATCGCCCATATTAGACGACGCAGTATCCTTATTGATATGACGATGAAAAGGCGATTTTAAACATGGCAGAAGACAACACGGCGCGCAAACGACGCCCGCAAGAGCGGGCCGAGCTCACCAAGAAAAAACTGCTGCAGGTCGCGATAAAGGAGTTTTCTGAGCGTGGCTTCGATGCAGTAACCGTACGCGACATTGAAGTACAAGCGGGTGTCCAACGGAATCTGGTCAGTTATCACTTTGGCAGCAAGGACGATATATGGAAGGCGGCTGCGGTACACCTGCTGGCCGAGTTGGCGGACTTTAACGACGCGCGCCGGGAGCTTATGCAAGATCTATCGGCCCATGAACGTGTCGCCTACACAATTCGTAGCTATGTTCGTTTTTGCGCCAAACATCCAGAATTCAATCGCCTAATGATTCAGGAAGGCAAACAAGACAGTTGGCGTGTGCGCTGGCTTGCCGACAACTATATAAGACCGGGAATGGAGCGTCTGCGAAAACGAGTAATGGAGGACCTTGATCTCAAGAGCAAGGAGTTTGTCCATTGGTACTACTTGTTTGTCTCAGGTGGGGCCATGCTTTTTGCCATGGCTCCAGAAGTCGATGCCCTATTCGGTGTCAACCTCGATGATGAGGAAGTTATCAATCGTCACGCCAATATGATGGTGGATTTTCTGCTGTCTCGATCGGCTGGCTAGGGGACAGAACCAGGAGAACAATCAGATATGAGAGAAGCAGTTATCGTTTCCACTGCCCGAACAGGAATTGGTAAGGCCTATCGCGGTTCACTCAACAACATTAAGTCACCCACCTTACTAGGTCACGCAATAAGACACGCCGTGGAGCGCGCTGGCGTGGATGGCGCCGAAATTGAGGATGCCGTGATGGGTGCTGCGTTAACCGGCGGTACCGCTGGCAGCAACGTCGCCCGACATGCCGTCTTAGCTTCTGGTTTACCAAGTAGCGTTTCCGGCCAGACCATCAATCGTCAATGTGCATCAGGCTTAATGGCAATTGCAACCGCAGCAAAACAAATCATCGTAGACGGACAAAACGTGGTACTCGCGGGTGGTCAGGAGAATATTACCGCCGTACAAAATCAGTACTTCGAGTGGTCCAGGGCCGAGAAAGATGAGAACTCAATTAGAAACCAGCCACATGCTTATATGCCGATGTTGGAAACCGCGGAGAATGTAGCCAAGGTCTACAATGTCAGCCGCGACGCTCAAGACGAATACGCACTGCAATCACAGCAGCGCACAGCAGCCGCCCAAGAAGCCGGCAGATTCGATGACGAAATTGTTCCAATAACAGCAACCATGGGAGTCATGGACAAGGAGACTAAAGAAGTCAGTTACCATGAAGTGACTCTAGCTAAAGATGAAGGGAACCGGCCAGGCACAACCCTGGCGGCATTACAGGGATTGAAACCCGTCATGGAGGGTGGCTGTGTTACAGCAGGCAACGCCAGCCAGTTGTCCGATGGCGCATCGGCCTGCGTCTTGATGGATAGCAAACTGGCGGAGCAAAGAGGCTTAGAACCCTTGGGCATTTATCGCGGCATGGCCGTGGCCGGAACGGTGCCGGAAGAGATGGGCATCGGTCCAATTTACGCAATACCAAAGTTACTTAAACAAAACGGCTTAAGTATTGACGACATTGGTCTTTGGGAATTAAACGAGGCCTTCGCAGTTCAAGTACTCTACTGCCGCGATCACTTGGGCATCAATCCAGAAATATACAACGTGGATGGCGGTAGTATTTCCATCGGACATCCATATGGCATGACCGGTGCGCGCTTAACAGGCCACGCATTGATCGAGGGCAAGCGCCGAGGCGTCAAGTACGTCGTGGTTTCCATGTGTGTTGGTGGAGGCATGGGCGCTGCAGCACTGTTTGAAGTTACTTAACATTGAACGAAGTTGTTAGCTATAGATTCGCTGATTCCGTAAGCACAATTGTCCTCGATGACGGAAAGGTCAACGCACTATCACCGAAGATGATAGAGGCCATAAACCGGGCTTTGGACAAAGCGGACAACGATTCGGGTGCCGTCATATTAACCGGAAGACAAGGTATGTTTTCGGCTGGCTTTGATTTGCGTGAAAGGGAAAAAAGCGAACAGGCACGTTGGGCAATGGTCAAAGCGGGCGCTCTGTTGGCCCAGCGCATCTTTTCATACCCAAGGCCCGTTATTTTAGCCTGCAGCGGTCATGCTGTGGCAATGGGTGCATTCTTGTTGACCGCGGCAACGATCCGCATCGGCGCTGAAGGAGCATTCAAAATTGGCGCAAACGAAGTTTCCCTCGGGATGACCGTCCCTAGATTCGCCACCGAACTCTGTCGGCATCGTTTGACAATCAGCCACCAGACTCGCTCATTAGTAACAGGAGAGATGTTCACGCCTAGTGAAGCCGTCACCGCTGGATTCTTGGACTCCGTGGTCCCGGCGGACCACCTTATGGAAGCAGCAACAGAAAAGGCTATTGAACTGGCAGGACTGAGCAAAGAAGGATACCGGAACACCCTAATACGTCTGCGCGAGCCCGTCATGGAAATCATCCAAAAAAGTATCGAAGTTGAATACGGCTGACCCACGTAGAGACCATGACCATACCGACTCTCAACGAAACACATGATCCAACCTTACAGAGTTGGGTGCACTCCGCGAACGAAGGCGACACCGACTTCCCGATTCAGAACTTGCCTTTTGCCCAATTCCGACGACAAGATAGTGAAGAAGAATTTCGTGGTGGCGTTGCCATCGGAGATCAAATTCTTGATCTCTCACGAGTGGCGAGTCTCAGTGTTTTTTCCGATGCAGCGCAAATAGCAGCAACTGAATGCGCAGAATCGACCCTAAACAAGTTTATGGCCATGGGACGAGAGACGTGGTCGGCTTTACGTCTGGCGATTTCCCGGGGTTTGCGTCTCAATTCAGCCGATGAGAAAAAACTAGCTGATTGTCTACTCCCTCAGCGAGATGCGGAGTATGCACTACCGTGTCATGTGGGGGATTACACAGACTTTTTCGCTTCACTAAATCACGCTGAAAAAACTGGGTCGTTGTTTAGACCGGATAACCCGTTATCCCCCAACTACAAATGGATCCCCATCGCCTATCACGGTCGTGCTTCAAGTATTGTTATCTCTGATCACCCAATCCATAGGCCAAGCGGGCAGATGAAGGTCAAAGGGTCATCTGAGCCCGGGTTTGGGATCAGCCAAAAGCTGGATTATGAGATGGAACTGGGCATTGTCATGGGTGCGGGGAACAGACTGGGAGAACCAATCAAAATAGAAGAGGCTGAGCAGCATGTTTTCGGCGTTTGTCTCTTGAATGATTGGTCGGCACGGGATATCCAAGCCTGGGAATCGCGTCCTTTGGGACCATTTCTCGGCAAAAGCTTCATCACCAGTATTTCACCGTGGATTGTGACACTAGAGGCTTTACTGCCTTATCGTAAGCCATTCCAGCGTTCCGATGGCGAACCAAAACCTCTGGACTATTTAGATTCGCCAACCAACCAGAGGCAGGGTGCCGTCGACATCAATCTAGAAGTGTCTCTCTTGACCCCGTCGATGCAGGCGAATCAGCAAGCGGCTGAAGTTATCTCTAACTCGAATTTTGTCGACTGCTATTGGACCATCGCACAAATGGTCACTCACCATAGTGTGAACGGTTGTAATCTGCGCCCAGGGGACTTACTCGGCACTGGTACTCAATCAGGTCCTCAAAGACAAGAAGGCGGGTGTTTGCTCGAACTGAGTCTTGCCGGCCGAGAGCCCATCGCTTTAAGCAACGGCGAAACCCGCGCATTTCTCCAAGACGGTGACACGGTGGTCATGCGGGGTTGGTGCGACAACGGTGACGGCCCTCGCATAGGGTTTGGGCGACTGGTTGGCACTTGTAGTACAGCACTCACCTCGCAAAACGATTAAAGGGGTTTTCAAATGACTTTCGCCGTAAAACCTGCTCGACAGCTAACAGATCCGGAAATCAATCAATTCAAGACCGACGGAGTAGTCTTGATTCGTGGAGCATTAGAGCAAAACTGGATCGATCTTGTTGAAGACGGCATTGAGACAGCGCGAAAGGACCTTTCCTTAGTGGGCAAGTTCATGTCCCGTAGCACTAAAGGATACGAAATGGATGTCTTTCTGTGGAAGAGAATAGATGCATTGAGAGATGCCATCTATTATGGCCCCTTTGCTCACTGGGCCCAGCAGCTGATGAGCAGCAAAGAAGTCAGGTTCTTCTATGACCAAATGTTCGTTAAGGAACCTGGCACAGACGCGCCGACACCATGGCATCAAGACCTGTCTTTTTGGCCCATCCGCGGCAATCAGATCTGTTCCATGTGGATGCCACTCGATAGCGTCTCCCGGGAATCCAGCGGCCTACTCTATGTTAAGGGTTCCCACTTGTGGCCCCAACGATTCAAGGCAATTTCACCAGATTACTTTGAACCCATCATCGATGAAGAGATGGACGACATCCCAGACATTAATGCCAACCCTGATGAATATGATCTTTTGGACTGGGATATGGAGCCGGGTGACATATTGATGTTCCACCCACTGACGCTACACGGATCATATGGGAACTCACACCGCGAACGCCGTCGCCGTGCCATCGCATTCCGATGGATTGGTGACGATGTTGTCTATTCACCGTCACCCACGCGCATGCCGATCAACTTCAAACACCATTCCACCGTAGGCGGCCCGTTGCGTGGGCCGGCGTTCCCCAGGATTATTCCGTCCCATGAACCCAGCGAAAGACAAACACGCCTGCGGCCAGAGCAGCCCCAGAAAATGCACATTCTAAAAGGCATTGCGAAATCCGTACTCGAAAAGCTCAAGGGCAAACCAGCCACTGATCGAGAGAGCCTAAAGCAAACTTGGAATTGACATAGGACGCAGGCGCTACATCGGTTTAAGTGCTGTCAGCCGGACACCAACACGTCATAAATCGAGTCCAACCACGTTTTACCAACGTCAGGGCTTCCCATCGCCCCCGTTAATAATGCTCAGAAATTCAGCCCCATATCTATCTGCTTTCGCCTTGCCTACTCCGTTGATTTCCAACAACTGCAGCGGCGTACCGGGCCGATACTCCATCATTCCCATCAAAGTCGCATCGTGGAAGATCACATAGGGCGGCACGCCCTGCTCGTCCGCCAACCGCTTGCGGCAAGCCCGTAGTTGATCCCATAAAACTCTATCAGCATCAGCCACGCCGCGTTTTTTCGTCTTAGGTTTCTTGCGAAGCTTGGGTTCCGCCACATCCACGCGCAGATACAAAGTGAGCTCACCACGCAGCAAAGCGCGACTCTCTTTAGTCAGCACCAAAGCGCCGTACCGCTCGGATTCCACACGTATAAATCCAAGCACAACTAGCTGGCGGATGACGGATCGCCATTGGTTATCGGACAAATCAGTCCCAATACCAAACACACTTAAGCGTTCGTGATCGTGCTGCTCGACTTTAGGCGTCGTTTTACCTTGCAACACATCGATGACATGAACCGCACCAAAAAACTGCCCGGTTCGATAAATACAAGACAAGAGTTTTTGCGCGGGCACTGTGGCATCCCACGTCTTGGGTGGGTTTAGGCAAACGTCGCAGTTACCGCAGTCATCATTTCTTTCCTCTCCGAAATAACCCAACAGGGACTTCCGTCGACAGCTGGTTGTTTCGCACCAACCTAACAATGTATCTAACTTATGACGCTCAACGGTTTTGTGTTGTTCGCTGGCCTGAGAGGTTTCCGACATTTGTTTCAAGCGAACCACATCTTGAAGACCGTACACCATCCAGGCATCAGCACCTTCACCATCGCGACCAGCACGACCGGTTTCCTGGTAGTAACTCTCGATACTTTTTGGCAAATCTATATGGGCCACAAACCTAACATCCGGTTTGTCTATCCCCATTCCGAATGCAATGGTGGCAACCATAATGACGCCATCTTCTCTTAAGAAACGTTCTTGGTGGTCGGATCGAGTCTCTGTTGGCAAACCTGCGTGGTAAGGAAGGGCGTCAAAATCATGAGTTTGTAGCCACTTGGCTGTGGATTCGACGCTACGTCTAGACAAGCAGTAAACAATCCCCGCTTCGTTTCGATGCCCCGCTAAGAAACGCAACAGTTGTGATTTTGGTTGGTCTTTTGTGGCAACACTGTAGCGAATGTTCGGACGATCAAAACCGCTGACAAAAGTCTTGCCGTCATTGAGTTTCAAACGGGTAAGAATGTCTTCTCGGGTGCGCGGATCAGCGGTTGCAGTCAACGCCA
>JBCCFQ010000047.1:0-11378 GCA_039029655.1 Pseudomonadota bacterium
CGTTTTCATTGGCGTAGTAGCCCAAATAGTCCTCCGCTTCTTTTTGCGTCGGGCGGCAAACCACATGGGTCAGTGTGAAAACACCAGTGTTTCGACCAAGGGCTGCCGCCTGTTCTTTGATTTGTTTGACCTCTTCTTTTGAAGTTTCTAAATCAACAGATATGCAAAAAAGAAAATCGGCATTTTTGGTGGCAAACTTGCGACCCTCTTGAGAGCCTGCGGCATTCATAATGGGTGGCGTACCATCGAAAGGTCTGGGGAAACCATAGACGCCTTTCATGTTGAAGAACTTTCCGTCGAAATCAAAAGCGCCATCGTGGCCCCAGATGGCATTGACTGCATCAAACCATTCCTGAGCCAGCGCATAGCGATCTTCATGAGCCTCGGGTAGGTCCACACCAAAAGCGTCGTACTCTGGCTTATTCCATCCGGCCACAACGTTCAAACCCAATCGACCGTTGCCCAACTGATCTGCGGTTGCCAACTGTTTGGACGCTACCACAGGATGAATAAACGCCGTGTGGACGGTGGCGAACACATTAATCTTAGAAGTATGAGCTAACAGTCCAGTCGCCCAGGTGACGGTCTCCAACACGCTACCGTGGAAATCCGTTTCACCACCGTACCCAATCCAACGAGCAATGGGCAAGATAAACTCCATACCTGCCTCGTCACCCAACTTTGCTAACTTAATATTGTTTTCCCAATTATTGACCCAGCGCTCTGGCACCTTGGTTACAGCCATACCGCTGGAGCAGTTGGGTGAAAAAAACCCAAGTTTTAATTTATTGCCACCAAGTATGGGGGATTGTTGGTGTCCCATCTTACGACCCCTTAAGAATTACGTTGTGCTAATGGAAGAGTTAGCGGCAGCCGCAGCTGCCGCCATGCAAGAAGTTAGAATGAACGACGAACACTCACGCCGTACCACCGAGGTGGTCGATAAGAAACCTCGTTACAACCACACAGTGTGGCAAGGTCGAACCCTTGGATACCCGCACGCTCGTCGGTGAGGTTATTGATATCAAAACTCAACTCCCAGGCTTCATCCTCGCTGGTCCAACCCACGCCAGCATTCACCCAGGTGTAAGAATCAAACTTGTCCGCATCAAAGTTTCTTAAGTTATAGAAAAACTCATCGGAGTAACTCACATCCGCACGCACGCTCATCATGCCGCCAAGAGCAGGCCACTCATATCGAGCCAATGCGGTTAGCTGAATTTCTGGCGCGTAAGTTGGGTCGACATCACGGGGTGGTAAAGGAGAGCCATTGCGGAGTAATACATCTTTAACTTCGGCATCAAACCAGGAGGCCGCAAACAATAAATCCCACCCTTCGGCGGGAGATGTTTGCACTTCAAGCTCGACCCCAAAGTTCTCAGCGTCAGCGTTGATCACGACGCCACCAACACCCACAGACAGGAACGCCTGATAGTCGGTGTAGTCGTAGTAAAATATCGACCCATTGACCCGTGTTCGACCATCTTGGAGAGTTGCCTTAAAGCCACCCTCAAAACTCAACAGCTCTTCTTCTGAATAAGGCAATGCGCTGGCGCCCCCAGAACCCAAGAATGCGCCCAGCAGCGGCGCATTAAAGCTACCAGCTTTCACACCACGGTTGATGCCGCCATAGACCAGTAGATCATCGGAAACCCGCCAGTCAATTTGGGCTTTGGCCGCCCACAATGTATCTGAAGTACTGTCATTAACAAAAAACGGTGAACCTGCGCCGAATGGGCTCGGCAAGAACTGTCCTTGATTGACCGTGAAGCTGTCACTTGAGAGGTAAACACCAATTGCCGTTTCAAAGTCTTTTTCTTCTTGAATCAAGCGTAGACCAAAAATACCCGTTACATCGTCGGTAAAGTCGTACTCATACTGTCCATACAGACTGTATGAATCCGTCTTGAGGTCGGCCTTCACACCAATGTCTACCGGAGCAACCACAACACCCACAATACTGTTGACCGGCGCCTTTAACCCGTTGTCCGATGCTGTTTCGATATTGAGATAGTAAAACCCAGCAACCCCACGGGACCGCTCCCCGGTCCAATTGAGTCTGAACTCTTGGGTGACGCTGGTCGCATCCACTCCAGCGTAGTTAGCCAACTGATTAATCGGTGCAGAATCTACATCAATAAAGAGTAGCTTTTCGTAGTCTTTGAAGTCTGTAATGGAAGTAAAGGTCGTATCCTCGTTAATGTCCCACTCAAAACGAGCGTTCAGACCAAAAGTTTTGGTTTCGCCCGAATCCTCGAATGCGAAATCCCCACTGGTATCAAAATCGTCACCGTCGGGATCTAGATAACCAAAGAAATCTCCACCGGGAACGGGCCGGCCTGGTAATCCAATACCACCGCCAGGTAGCAACTCATCTCCGTCAATGGCATCTGCCCCACCATCACCACCTCCTTGAATTGTCAGCCGAGTTTCGTTAGCGGGAGTATCGATTACATTGATCAGCTCGCCGTTTGCGTCCACCACACCAATGGTGGACTTGGATTGGTAAGGACCCGTTGCAATTTTTGATCGTGCGGAGTTGGCGGTAATTCGAAACAGTTTGTCTTCACTGATCTGGAAGTCCAACATGCCGCGAATGGCAAAGGTATCGTCATCGCCCAAATCAGCGCCTGCACCTGGCCCCGGTTCGCCTGCCCCTGGGGCACCGGCACCTGCACCAGGCGGTTGTGCAAAGGGGTAGATATTGTTCAAGTAACCGTCATGCTGGTTGTAAAGCACTGCCACACGTCCAGCCACGTTGTCCGAGAATGGACCACCTACTGCGGCTTCCAATCGCGTTTGGACGGCGTCGGCATTGCTATCGAACAAGCCAACGGTGACATCTGCATAACCGTCCACTTCTTCAAAGTTGGGTTTGTTGGACAGGTAATGCACAAGCCCACCGGTGGCGTTTCTTCCAAACAGCGTGCCTTGGGGTCCTTTTAAGATCTCCACCCGCTCCACATCAAACACCGCGAATGTTTGGGCTTGGGCAATGGCGATGTAGCCATCGTCTAAATACAGGGCATTGGGCGCTTCCACGATATCGTTAAAGTCATTTTGAGTGACGCCGCGAATGGTGAACTGTGTGTTTTGCCCAGCAAGATTGCCAGAAATATGCACACCTGGTGAAAACGCGGCGATATCAAAACTCTCTTCAACACCCAAGGCACTGAGTTGAGTCCCGGTGAACGCGGTAATGGCGATACCCACATCTTGGGCATCTTGTTGTCGCTTCTGAGCGGTGACCACGACTTCTTCTAATACTTGAGCAGTCGTGAATGTCGGCATCAGTACCGCAAGAAACAACGCGACAAAACGAGTTGTGGACCAACGAACCATGCTTTCCCCCTTCCGCGAGATTTCGCTGTTTACTATCAATGTTATTTTTAACGTTGATTTAAACGTGAAATTACTGGTACTGTCAAGGTTGAACGCAGCGAAACTAAATGGAAAATACCGATAACTCTTTGAAACTATGAAGAAAGTTAAACAACCAAGATTAGACAAGCACTGGCATCTCGCCACCGATGACCACGAAATCGAATTAACGGAGTTGGAATTCGCCCTGATTCGAGTATCCGAAGCGTTTGCCCGCTGGGAGTCCGATTGTCTGGCCTGTTGTCACAGTCAAGTATTCTCTGGCGCTGACACTGCGGTGTTGCATGTCATACGAATGCACGATCGTCCAAAAAGCATCTCCGAAATTGGCCGGTTGCTAAACCGAGACGACACGTCGAACCTGCAATACGGTGTGCGTAAGTTGGCCCGAGCTGGACTCATTGAAAAATCTGGGGTCGCCGACAACAAAAAGGGCGTAACCTACAAAGTCAGTCAGGCGGGACTAGAAGCCACGGATAAGTACGGCGCATTTAGAAGGGAGCTGTTGTTGCCTCTTACAGAACTCATCGCGGGGAAAGAAGACTTAAACGCCGTCGCCAGGGTCCTTAATCTGTTGGCAGGTATGTATGATCAAGCATCCTGCATCGCGGCGACTCACCGCGCGCATGAATAACAATTGCTAGACCAGTTGTGTACCGTCATCGGCAACCAATGACGCTAACACACGACGGGATCCGCTAAATGGTGATCGTCCGTGCATCACCATAAAGTTGTCAATTAAAACCACATCACCGGCTTCCCAGGCCAAATCAAAAGCCAGCTCGTCGGCCAAGTCGATGGCCATCTGCATGTCTTCCACCGGGATAACGGAATCATCTCCAAAACGAATAGACTTTTGCGGGTCATTCCGTTTGTCCGCCCAACCTCTAAACGCAGCAATCAGTTGATTAAAGAAGACTCTGCGGCCCGACACTAACTCCCGAACAATGGGCAATACAGGAGTAGTCGCGCGAAGGGTATTGTCAGATATCCACTCCCATGAATAGTTTAGTCGAGCCAGTCTTTGCTCCGCCTGCTCTTTGGTATCGGCACTCAATGTACTCCGCCAGCTTCGACCCAAACCTGAGTTAGGATCATCCTCATTTGGCATAGTGTTGCTGTACTTAACGCCCAAACGGTCACACTTGGATACAAAGTCGGGATGAACAGATTCCAAGCGCTCTAGCAAAATGTCGGAACGGCAAATTGGCGTTTCTCCGCCCGACTCTGGCGCAATCTCGCAATAGAAGAAGAGTTTAGATGGGAAAACGGGAGTCTGAGCCATTTCGTGATGCATAAAAATGGTAACGCTTGACGGTGCTTCGTTGGCTGTAAAGACTCTCTCAGTGATGTTGACCCGCACAGCATTGGACAATGAGTTGGCGTAGGTGAAGTTCTCCAAGTCGAATGCCGTTATGACACGGTCAAAGTCCGTTGGGCTATTGACCTCAAAACCACGAAACAGCAATGCACCGTGGATGGCCAGCTGAGACAACATCTCTGTTCGATGCTCTTGTATGTGGCTTAACGTATCCGACAAACTCTGTTGAGCGCTTGGCCCAATTACAAGGGGAAACACCCCCGATGGATAGTCTTGTTGTTTCTTGACAGATATTACTTTCGCAAACTGTTGCATCTCATCACCATCAATCGTAGATCGGGTGGAATGTGTTAAAAGCCGCCTCGCAAAATACCGCCGTATCGTTAAAGCGTCGATCTTGATTGAGCGCCGATATCTCCGCCATTTCCGACTCGCTTAAGCTGAAATCAAAAATACTCAGATTCTCTGCCAGGCGGGCCTTCTTGGTTGTCTTAGGAATTATCGAGACACCGCGCTGAACACCCCAACGCAGAACGATTTGGGCTGGTGTTCGTTGGTGGCTGCTCGCAATGGAAGTTACAGCATCCTCACTGAGTACGGAATCGCCCTCCGTCGCCATGTTCAATGAAACGTAGGACAGCGCGCCAAGAGGAGAAAACGCGGTCACTGCAACCTCTTTGTCTTTGCATAGGCGCAGTAAGTTTTCTTGAGTCAAGTATGGATGAGACTCTATCTGCAGCACAGCAGGTGGGATCTCTGCGTAATTTAGTAAATCGTGCATCAACCCGGAATTGTAGTTACACACCCCAATGTTCTTAACCAAACCCGCCCTGACCAACTCTTCCATAGCACCCCAAGTATGTGACAGGGGTACGCGATCTAAGGCCATAGCGGGATTTTCCGCATCAGGATCGTCAAACCAGCCCGGGGGATAACGGGTTTCGAAAGGAACGAACTTTTGGGCGATGGGAAAGTGGATCAAATAAAGATCCAAATAGTCCAACTGTAAGTCTTTTAGTGTCTTTTCCAGAGCTGGTCTGACATGTTCAGGACGATGATAGTTATTCCAAAGCTTTGAAGTCACCCATAACGCATCACGAGCACACAGACCATCACTCAACACTTTCTGGATGCCTAAGCCTGCTTCCACTTCATTGCCATAGTCACAGGCACTGTCTAAATGACGATATCCTACTTCGACTGCGTCGCAAATCACTTGGGCAACTTGATCATTATCGATCTTCCACAAACCCAAACCAACGCTGGGCATGTTTCCACCTCTTGTGGGTATTACTTCATAGCTCATTACCAGTACCCTGTATCAAGTGTTGAAAGGTCTAAGCATTTATTTCGCTTAAGCACATCTTTGATTTTTACTACAGACTTCGACTTAACAGACTCCTCCGCGGCTGCTCCCACCACGATTGACCAAAAGCCCTGGGCCGCCGTAGCCGCATCACCACTGCGACCCTCTAAACTGTCCACAAAAGCAGTCTGCGCAAAATACGTGGCACCATGATGGCCGCTACTCTCGATATGATGGGGATAAGCCAAAACCGTATCGCGAGATGCAAGTGGCTCTGGAAACTCGAGACTCATCGATGACCGAGAGCGATCATCGTTCAGAAAATCGAAGCGTTCTCGAGTAGTCAAGCGACCGCGATCTCCACAGATCACCATTTCCTCGGTGAACAATGGGCTAAACATATTCAAAGTCAGAGTGGCTTGGATGCCGTTTTCGTAACTCACCACTACTGCAGAGTGGTCTAAGATGTCTGAGACTTCCCCTGCTCTTTCGAAATCGGTGAAGTTAACTGCCTGCCCTCCCACCGCATAGACAGTCTCCGGCATAGACTCAGCAAACATATTCATCAGGTCGAAGTAGTGGCAACACTTCTCTACAAGGGTGCCTCCTGTGTTCTTGGAGAATTTGTTCCACTGATTCACTTTATCCAGAAACGGCGGTCTATGCTCCATCATGTTTATGGATCGAACTTCTCCAATACTCTTGCGATATTTCACCTCCCGCAGCGCCTCCGAAAAGGTTGCCTTGTAGCGATACTGGAGGCCAACCTGTAACAAGTTGTCGTTGGCCTGACTTAACCGCACGATGGTCGCTGCGTCTTTGACAGAAGTTGCCATGGGCTTTTCCAGCAGAACGGCTTTGTCTGTCTTTAGTGCGGCGCGCAAGACCTCAAGATGGGTGTGATTGGGCGTCGCAATAATCAACCCATCAACTTCCACGTCGTTACAACAGGATTCCAGACTGTCGTACCGAACCACGGGTTCATCGCTTAGTTTGGCGACGGCTGATTCACCGACTTGGGCGCTGTGACCACTGACATCGTAAATTCCGTGGACACAGGCACGACCCAGCAAGTGCATGACGCGCATATGCTCTTGACCGATTGTGCCACTGCCAATGACATTAAACCGATGACTGGGTTTGTCGGTTTGAAATAGATACTGGTCACGCTCTTGGATATGTTGTTGACCTGGGGCGCTTTCAAAAAAGCGCAGTCTCATTTTTTGTTTTTTTTCCATAGCACAAGCCCCCCAGCGGCATGGCCATTTTGCACCCCTATCCAGGCATGCCACTGAAATTCATGTTACTCCCATGTGACCTCGAATACAAACGTTTGTATTCAATGGAATTTAACATAGTTCGCCCACATTGCGGAGCGTCAAGCGTTTGATTTTCTTGCCAATAATAAGCAGTCAGCGCTATATTAACCCAGCCCATGAAAAAACCTCGATGGAAATCTCAAAGAGTCACTATTAAAGACATCGCGCGCCTAGCGAATGTAGACCCATCCACGGTCACAAGAGCCTTGCAGGGCTCAGAGCGAGTCAAGAAGTCTACCAGGCAATCCATCGAAAAGATCGCTGCAGAAGTGGGATATGTTCCCAGTGTTGCGGCACGCACCTTGGTCATGAAACGTAGTCAATTGGTGGGAGTTGTGATTCCCGACATGACCAACCCGTTTTTCGCCGAACTGGCCCGGGGCATTGAGGATGAAGCCGCAAAGAACAACCTCCGAATTCTAATTCGAAACACCGAAGGCCAGCAGCTCGCAGAGAAAGACGCGATTAAGTTGTTTATGGAGTTGGACGTTGATGGTCTATTAGTACCTATGGCGCGCTGTCCAAAGGAGTTCTATGAAAGACTTGAAGAGTCATGCCCTGTCATACACGTGAATAGACTGGATGCCAAGTATCACGTGAGTTGTGACAGCCTGCGCGGCGCGCGTATGGTTATGGATCATCTAATCGACCATGGCCACCGCCGCATCGCCTTTGTGAATGGGCCGTCCGGACCAGTTAAGGAACCGAAGATGGCGGCATACAAGGCGGCCTTGAATGACAACGGCATCCACTTTGAGGAAAATTTGATCTTTGAGTTTGACGGTGCTTTGCAGAGTACCAAAGAAATCGGAAACCAATTACTTAGCCTGAAGACAAGACCAACCGCCGTATTTGCGTGGAATGACATTTGCGCCATCGGTCTTATTCACGCGCTGAACGAACAAGGTTTGTCAGTACCGGGGGATATCTCGGTCGCAGGCCACGATGACATTTTGCTCGCCGGTAGTGTGTTACCTCCCCTGACAACGGTGCACTGGCCCATGTACGAGCTTGGTCAAGAGAGTGTGCGCTATTTACTGGGATTGCGCGCGGGGTATGAACCCCGCGCGCCAGAGATGCATAAACCGTCCTTGGTGGTCCGGGCTTCCACCGGACCGGTTCCCAGCTAGAAGTTAACTTTGAAATTTGCGCCGATGTAGCGTTCTGCATCTCGGGGAATCTGATAACGGAAACCGTCACCAGAATAAGTCGTAGCAAAACTTTCATCGGTTAGGTTCTTCCCGATTAGGGTTACCGAGAACCGGTCGTCTTCTGCGTGATAACCAATACTAGCGTTCAAAATAGAATAATCGGGAAGCAAGAATGGCACTTCATCGGTCTGTCCAATGTTGCCTGATAGTTTCTCATCGGTGTATACAAAGTTACCGTTCACCTGAATGGAACCACCATTACTGAGATCATAGACATAGTTTGCTGCCACGGAGTACTTCAGGTCTGGAGCGAACGGTAATGGATCACCCACTGCACTCTCTGAATCGGATATTGCAATACCACCTATCAGACTCAATGATTCGGTGGGATTCCAAATGAAGTCAGCCTCGATACCTTGGGTCTCCACATCACCCCCATTGGTGAATCCGGTAATCGTCGTGCCATCAGATGCATCAAAGTCGTTGGCTTGGAAATTCTCAATTTCCATGTCATAGACTGCAACGCTCAACAAACCGAAGTCACCGCTCCACTTCCACCCAAGCTCTATAGCATCAGACTCTTCGGCATCGATGGGGTTAATGTCATCGTCATCCATGTTGTAAAACACGTTGAAGGCAGGACCTTTGTAACCCTGGCTGTAGGTGGCATAGAACATATTGTCGTCATTCATATGCCACTGAACACCAATTTTACCGGATAGATTAGTCTCGTCGGTTTCACCGGCGAAATTGGTATCAAACTGATTGTTACCATCAGAGAATCGAGGTCGAACACCTACGCCACGACGACCGTAGATGTCATTGTTGCGACGATTGTGACTGAATTTGACGTCGTCACGGGTGTAACGCAAGCCAAACAAAACACTAACGCTTTCCGATACGTCATAGGAACCCTGACCAAAAACCGCAACGTTTGTGAACTCCGTATCCATGAAGCCAGTGGCCGAGACAATGTCGTTGGCGTTACATGTAATGTTATTCGCAGCGATAAAATTCGCCACATCAACAGGCGTGTTTGCCTGACCCAAGGTGATGCCCAAATGATTCGCAATAGCAGCATCCAATTGACCATTGTTGTTTTGACAACTGGCGTCACGGGTAAAGTTCCTTTCGGATTGAATGTTCCAGTAGAAAACACCCACCTGGTATTCAAACGCCTCCTCAGCAGATGATGCTAGACGGATTTCTTGGGAGAACTGACGCCACTCTTGGGGGCCTACATCGTGTAACTGAAAGGGCACTCCAAAAACGGGTAGCGTGCTGTCGCCGGCAATACTGGTGAAGTCCCCTTCTCGGAATTCCGTGTTTTCCCAGGTTCGATGGGCCGTAATGGAAGTCAAAACGTGATCACCAATCTCAGACTCCACCTGCAATGACATGGCGGTGGTCGAATCTAAAGTCCGTGTCTCGAAATCATGATCGGCAAGTCGTTGGTCGAGATCCAAACCGTCGCCGTTGGGTACGGCCTCCGAGTTCGGGTTTCTATTGCTTTGACGAGCCTCGATGTCTATGCAGCAATCGTTGTCTGCGTCATAGTCTTCAAAGATGGCTAGAATTCGGGTGGAATCCGTAACATCGTACTCAACCATGCCGCGTATGCCCTGACGATCGTAGCCATTGATGGTCTCGTTGTTGAAAACATTGCGGATATAACCATCAAACTCTGAATCAAGAACGGTGATGCTGGCCCGCAGATCATCCGTCAAAGGACCCGACACTCTCGCTTTGAGCGAATACTCGTTGTCTTCGAAGAAAGAAGCGCTCACATAACCTTCTAGCTCATCCGCAGGTCGGCGAGTGGTGAGGTTTACTACACCTGCCGATGCATTTTTCCCGAACAAGGTTCCTTGGGGACCACGCAACACTTCCACTCGTTCCAGGTCATACAAGTCTCCGAACGCTTGTCCAGAACGACCTAGCACAACGTTGTCCACCACCGTGGAGACACTGGGTTCTGCTGCGATACTAAAGGAAATCGTACCAATGCCACGTACGGTCAATGCACTATTTCGAGTGGTGTTACCCGTCCTAAAACTGACGGAGGGAACCAGGGCCTGTAAATCTTCCATGTTTTTGGAAAACGAGTTTTCGATAGCACTGCTGGTCAAAACAGACAACGCGACAGGAACATCAGCAACGTTTTCTTCTCGCTTTTGAGCAGTAACGACTATTTCATCGATGGATTGGCTATAGGCCGGAAATAACCACAGGGCTAAAAAGGCCAAGGCAACGGTCTGTTGCCAGATTCTCTTGGTGAACATTTTATGGCTCCTCTTGTTTCCACTGCGGGCAAGATTATTGTTTTCGTCAGCCATAATCCCCCCGCCGGATCAGCATTCCGAGTCGTAGTTGTACTCCGACAACGACAAGAATGCAAACGTTTGTATTTGTTTTGCTGAACAAGGATTGCTTTTGCATTGCAATACATACTGGCCTCAAAAAGAAACAGAAGAGCTCTTAAGTCACTGTTTTAGAGGAATTTCTAACCAAAACCCAATAAGTCCACAATGCCAAATTCGCCATAGCCAGCACCAACACCAGGGGCCAGAAACTATCGGACAGGCCTCCAACCAAGCCGATCCTGGAAAACAATAGATACAAAAAAACGACACTGGATAGCAACGTGAAGGAAGTCGGTAGAGCAAACCGCCATGGACTCATATCGACGAGACTCTTACTTTGATAAGCCCAGTCTTTTTTAGTCGGTCGCCAAAACCCAATCACCAACATCATAGTCACTTCAACCACAAACAGGATGCCGTATTGGTGTAAGAAATGGATAGTTATCTGATCGGAAAACACAAATTTGGACAAGCCATAGGCGATGACATGGAAAATAATGACGACCTTTGCCGCCAAGCTTGGCACACGTCGAGTAA
>JBCCFQ010000048.1:0-11262 GCA_039029655.1 Pseudomonadota bacterium
CGACACCTTTCGAATGGAGCTAATCTGGAGCTATGTGGACACAGAGTTTGGTGAATTCAACAACATGAACGCACCGGTACCTGCCACCGATCCGACGTTCACCGATTTTGATCCATTTGGTGACGTTACTTTCGGTCCACGGGAGCGTTTTGAATTCAACAAAGTACACCGTTATACCGTGGACACCGCCTGGGAATTCAACGACAACTGGACACTGTATGCCATAGGTACCTTTGAGGATTCGCAGCGGGACACGGACTTTGGTGGTCTAGGCTTTGGTGACGCACCCGACGAAACCTACACCGCGGAACTTCGTGCGGCTTTCGATTATGGAAAACTCAGCGGCTGGATCGGCGCTTACTATTTCGACACCAACGGGTCCTTTAGCGGAGTTTTTAATTTCACACCGGCGATTTTTGGTTTTCCAACTATTCCCGCAGATGGTTCCGTGATTTTTGATACGTTTCAGGAAGACGAAACCCAGAACACCGCTATCTTTGCCGATGTCACCTACGACATCGATGACAAGTGGTCGGTAAATTTTGGCGCACGTTTCGATGACGAAACCTTTTCGGATACGGGCACCACAGGCGAATCCTCGGTGGGTCCTGGTGGCTGTACCATTGACCCCATTGTGCCAGGGGTGGGTGGATTCCCCTGTACGGCATTGTTCCCCCCAACCTCGGAAGATGTGCCGGACGCAGACTTTGATGCCTTTCTGCCCAGAGCCGGAGTGGTGTACCGAATTGACGATGATCGCTCGGTGTCTTTCACGGTTGCCCAAGGGTATCGAGCCGGTGGTTCCTACATTTATGCGCCACCGGGACAGCCACTGGAGACGCGTACGTTCGATCCCGAGCACCTAACCAACTATGAGTTTGCTTTTAGATCGGAGTGGCCGAATCGAAACATCACCCTGAATGCCAACCTGTTTTATTCCGATTGGGAAGACCAACAGGTCACCATACCCGGCCCATCCGGGGCTTTTTTTGATGCGGACATCCTCAATATTGGTGGCTCGGAACTCTACGGTTTGGAGGTGGAGTTTCGCCATACAGCAACAGACACACTTGACTGGTTCGCCACGTTGGGTTGGATAGAAACAGAATTTACAAACTTTCCGTTTGCCATCGACGGCAACGGGGACCCGATCAATACGGCGAACCCCCAATTTGCCAACCTGGCCGGAAATGAGTTCAATAGCGCACCTAAACTGAACGTTGCGTTCGGCGTGGCTTACGAAAACCCCAATGGTTTTTACGCCAGCGGTAACGCCAGCTACGCCAGCAGCCAATTTTCCGACGTACAAAACCTCGGACAAAACAAAGTCGGCAACTATGTGCTGGTGAATGCGCGACTTGGCTATACACGTGACAATTGGCGTGTGGCCTTATTCGTCGATAACCTATTCGATGAGAGATTTGCTGGTCGTAAGGGTGTCTACAGCGTAACGGCAGCAACCGGCACCATAGATCCCAATGCCCAACCGTTCTTTACCGTGAATGACCCGCGCGTGGCTGGCGTGGAGGTTAGATTTGGCTTTTAGTGTTCGACGGCATCTTGTCTTTTGCGCGCAAAAACACGACCAATTCAGGTCAAATGAGTAAAGGGGGCAGATCCTATGGATCTACCCCCGAAACCTTCGGACATAGTTAAAAGGTCAACTGGGCCGTCAACAATACCGTGGATGGCTGTCCACGACGTGCAAACAATGTGTTGCTGGTATTGAGCACATATTCGCGATTTGTGAAGTTCAAAAACCCAAGATTCAGATTGAGATTCCCAACGTTGGTGTCCCGTACATACGTGAGGTTCGCGTTATGCACAACGCCTTGGGCAGGCGTTTCAACATTGCCAAACGTCAATGCAATAGGGTCTGTGAGCGCACCAGCAAGGGTAGAACTCATGTAATCCGCACCGTACCCAAAAGAAAGACCCTCAATGCCGGTCCACCCCAAAGAGAAATTGTTCCAAAGGACTGCCTTGTGTAGTGGTACACCGGCAAAGCGATCCCCTTCGGTCTGGCTAGAAGTACCTGCATCAACCACTTCGGTGTCGGTGTATGCGTAACTAAAGTACAGATCCCAGTAATCGTTCACTCGCCCTGTCAAATCAAGTTCTACACCGCGACTGCGCTGCTCGCCGGACAGGTCAGACACGTTGGGTACACCGGTAGCCACCACGATGTTCTCTTTGGTTAGGTCATAAAACGCCAAGGTGGTAGATAAATTGCCGTCAAAAAACGACCCACGCCAACCGAATTCGTATTGCACGCCGGTTTCTGGCTCGGTGATGGGATTACCATTGCGATCAAGACTGTTGGTGAACGGCGGTTTAAAGGTCTCACCATAACTGACGTATAAATTATGATTGTCGTTGATATCGTAAATTGCCCCAAAGCGAGGAATCCAGGCGCTCTCTTCAGTGTCCGGCCCAAAGCCGATACCTAGGCTACCGTCTTCCTCTACCGATACCACCGTTTCAGCACCCGACGTCGTGTACCGCAAGCCCAGGAGGAACTGCAAATTCCATTCTGAAATCTCGATGGCGTCTTGGAAATTCAGGCCAATGTTGTCGTACTTCCAGACATCCTGATAAAACGGCGGCGAGTCGGCAAAATTGTTGCGGTGATCATACTCGACGGTCACTGGATCAAACACGTTTGCACTGGGTGGCAGTGTTGCCAACACACTGAAGTCGCCTCCAAATAATTGGGGCAGCACACCGATTAAACTGTTGAAGAACCCAATGTTGGTAATCTCGGAATCAGAGTAATTCACACCCACCACGATGTCGTGGTTAAGCCCGGCAAACTCCGTCTCCCAGGCCAGGTGGACCGCTGCATATTGAGACTTCGCCTCCCGCCGTTGGTCGAATGCGGAGCGCGCCAAAATGCCGTTAGCCGGATCGTTTACGCCCGGAATCACAAACGGCAGAGGCACCATGTAACCTGAGTTCCCGGCATCACGACCGCCATCCTTCCAACCTACCTGTGCTCTGAGCTTCAATGTATCGCTAAAGACATGATCTAAATGTAGCTGCACACCAGCGCTTTCCTGTTCCTCGTAGTCAGTCGAAAAACCGAAATAGGTATTCTCGGGTGTATCCAAGTAATCACCGTCTAAGAAAACAGCGTCCTGAGACAGCGGATTGCTCTCATGATCAACGTACTCACCGATAAAACGTAGAGTCGTGTTGTCCGACGGACGCCACATGAATTGCAAAGTTGGCGCAAAGTCCTTTGCGTAGTCGAAATCCACAGGACTGTCCGAGTCGCGCCAGCCTAATGTAAACCGATACAGCAAAGCATCCGAACCTAGGGGTCCCGTTGCATCCAACTCGGCGCGATAATCGCCGTACTCGCCAACCGTGGTAGAGATGGAGTAACGAGCCTCTTCCAACGGGGTTTTGTAAACGTAATTGATGACACCGGCAGGCTCACCCGCACCGTAATAAAGCGTTGACGCACCTTTGAGCACTTCTATGCGCTCCAGGGCAGAAACGTGGGCCGGCGGTGCATCGTTGGCAGCGACGGGTACACCATTGATGAGATATCCCAATCGGTCGGCGTTTAAGCCAAAACCGCGAATGTTGAATTGCGCCGAGGTGCTGCTGTGGGAATGAGTGCGCGTTACACTGGCGTTGGACAGCACCGCTTCACGGAGCGTGAACAATTGCCGATCTTCGATGAATTCCTCGGTGATGACCCCTACATTAAAGGGAGTATCTGATAGCGCCATATCGAAAAGGCCGGCTGTGCTGGTATCTTCCACTCGATATGAAGACTCTCGCACTGCGCTGACAATCACTTCTTCAATGTCCTCGTCCGCGATCTTTTCTTGGTCCACTTGGGCCAAAGCGCTGACAGGCAATACTGTTAACGCAAGCAATGCTGTGATGGGGCAGGACGCCTCCCACGACCGATTTGATTTCCGCAGGTCAACACGCCGTCCATGGGCGGTTTTCGTTGTGCTCATGATGTGAACTCCGATTGGTTAAAGCAGGTTAATACTGCTCACCCCTTGGAAAATGTCGGACCGGTAGATTGTGAATCCGCTCGATTCCCGCAGGGATGAGCTTGGGAGCTGCCTTTCTGCGCATGGAAAAGCAGCCTCAAACACCGCCAGCTTTAGGCGTTTGCTGGACTTTTTTGTAATTATGAATGAGAATTATTCGTATTTGCAATAGTTATCTGCCATTCTAGCGATTGGTTACGGGTCGGGCGTGCCCCATCCGTCTATAGATAGTGTGGGTTTGCGGGCAATGAAAGTTCAGACCGGAACTCTTTGATAACAATTCGAAATTAATGAACTTAAGAATTCGGACGAGTTCTTGCACACGACCCAGGAGCGACACATGGATCAAAGCGTTCACCTCAGACGAGCCGCCACGGTTTTGGCCTTACCCATCGCCGGAATCGTTGGACTCATCCTGTTTGAGGTTATCCGTGCGCTTTCGACCCAGACAGATGTCACCGAGAGTCTGCCGCCAGCATCGATGCTCATCGGAATGCTGTGCATCTTCTCTGTGCCGGTTGTGTTTTTGAATGTAAGCGCTTCGTCTACGCTTCGATGGATTTCCTTCGGTATCGCTGTGCTCGGCGTTTTGTTTCACGCCATGCATATTCTCGAACACATAATGGTCAGCGACTTCGCGATAACGTCACTGATCGTGTTCACCATGTTCTTGCCGAGCCTGGTTGGCGCACAGCAACTTTGGGTTTCCAGAGCCTACCGAGAAAAATAGTACACAAGAGTTTCACCACTTATGAGCACCGCAGCATCAAGACAAGTTTCCCGTTGGCACGTTACTTCCAGAGTAGTCGCCGCCATTCTTTTAGGTTTTATCCTGGCAAACACAGCATCGGTAATGCTGGGATTTCTCGTGCCCATGGCCAAAGCCGAGGCGGTGCTCCTGTCCTTGGTTTGTAGTTTCTTGGTGTATACCCTAATCATCATTTGGATTTTTTCCGTTAAGCGCCTTAAGACCGTGTGGCTTGGACTGCTGGGCGGCATCGTAGTGAGTGCCGGTCTGTCTTACGTGCTGTATTTGTTGGAGTCTTCGTCATGATCGGATCGTTTAGACAATCCATGACCTGGTTACATACCTGGGCCGGTCTCATCTTTTGTTGGCTTTTGTACTTGATGTTCGTCACCGGCACTCTCGGGTATTTCGATGACGAAATCGATCGCTGGATGCAGCCAGAGCGCGAGTTACGGCCTGATATATCGCTAGCCGAAAACCTCCGCGTCGCTGAGACTTATCTGCAAGAAACCGCAGCTGACGCGGATCGTTGGTACATCGGTTTGCCCAATGAACGCACTGAACCTTACCTGCGCGTTTTTTGGCAAGGACAGGTACCCGAAGACGAAAACGAGGAACGAAAAACGGGTAACGAAGAGTTGGACGTCACTACGGGCCAACCATTTGGGGAACATGTACGTGAAACAGGTGGCGGTCAAGTGCTTTATCGAATGCATTACCGCCTACATTACCTACCTGATCAAGCCGCGTTTCGGTTTATGGGTATCGTCACGCTGCTGATGTTTGTAGGCATCATTTCCGGCATCATTGTCCACAAAAAAATATTCAAGGACTTTTTTACCTTCAGACCACAAAAAGCCAAACGCTCTTGGCTGGACATGCACAATCTATTGAGTGTCTCCACCCTTCCCTTTCAAATCATGATCACTTACAGCGGACTGTTATTTGTGACGTTTCTATGGATGCCACTCGTTGCCTTCGGCGGATTTGGCTTTGACCAAGAGAAAACAGCGAATATGTTGGGCAACCTCACGGGCGAAGTGCAAGTAGAGAGAAGCGAAGAAATCCGACCGCTAGCGCCGTTAGCACCAATGGCCGCCATCGCGGCCCAGGAATGGGGTGAGAGCGAAGTGCACGGATTCAACATTCAGTTTCCCAACGATGCCAATGCGCGTGTCACAGTTAGCCGAAAAGCCGGTATCTCGGCTTTAAGCGAAAGCATGGTATTCGACGGCGCTAGCGGGGACCTACTGGAGTCAAAACCTCCCCACGTCAACAACACGCTTGCGGTGGGTGGCACCTTCATCGGACTACATGAAGGGCTTTTTGCGGGTCCGCTGCTGCGTTGGCTGTACTTTTTATGGGGCCTCATGGGCACCGCCATGATTGCCACCGGCGCCATTTATTGGGTCGCGAAACGGAAACCAAAAACAGCCGACATTCCTCTAGGACTGGGCTATCGATTTGTCGAAAAGCTCAACATCGGCACAATCGTGGGTCTTCTTGTGGGAGTTGCTGTTTATTTTCTGGCTAACCGTTTGCTTCCCTTAGGTATGGCCGAACGAGACCATTGGGAAGTTCATTGCATGTTTATTGCGTGGGGACTGTGTCTCATTCATCCCCTGTTTCGCCCCGCCCGTCAGGCTTGGATTGAACAATGGTGGATTGCAGCCGGTGCATTTCTTGCCATTCCAATCGTGAACGCCTTGACCACCGACGCTCACCTAGGCAATTCTCTGCCAGCGGCAGATTGGGTGCTGGCTGGTTTTGATCTCACGGCTATCGCAACAGCTGTCGTCTGTGCCGCAACTGCTGTGTTCATGAGTCGACGCGGACAAAGGGTTGCTGCGGCAAAACAAGCACCTGAAGCGGTCACGGGCACTATCCCGTCAACCAGTTAAGGAAAAATGATGCTGGCATTAGGATTTATCGCAACAGTAGTTGGATCGACCTTTTTGTGTGTTTCGCTTCGTCGCCACTACATACAAGTTTTTCCTAACTCAAAGTACAGTCGCAACCAAGCCTACGTGCATCGAGTCGTGGGCTATGCACTGCTCTTTGCTGGCTTGATCCTCTGCTCTATGGCTATGGGTGTGGCAAAGGGCTCCGTCATGTTTTTTGCGCTGCTTAGTGTCGCGATTTTCTCCCTAGCTGTTGGTCTACCCTTTTTTCTACGACGAACCTAGCAGTATCTGAGCTTCCGAATCTCGGCCCACGGATGCAATGCGCTCCCGGGTATCTTTGGTCGCGAACGAATTAAAGGCGGGTGAACCTAGGCATTTTTTTCATTCCATCCCATAATAGACTGCTAAGAACTAGGAAGCCAAGACCATGGTCAGTCGGGGCGCAATGTACAATCCAAAAGGAAGCTCGTAAAGCAAACACACAAATCCTGAGGGGAGGACAACGGGTTGAGACGACTGGCAACCGGATTTAGCATCTTCGCATTGATTGTCGTGCTGTTTTGGTGGTCTATCGGGCCTGACTGGCGACGTTTGCTCCTAGCGATGCCCACCGATGCGGATGTCCTATTCTGGAGCCAGAGCGAACGCGATGCCGCCTTTCGTATGATGGATCGAGTGTCCATCTTAATTAAAGCCCGCAATATCCCCACATCGAAAACCATCCGCGAGTTCGGCGAAGGCCCTCCACTCTCCCTAGGAATGGATGTTGATGCGTATATGCAGAAGCAAAGACACGCAGCAATCGTGATCGTACACAATGGAAAGATTCGCCTAGAAAAATACGAACTCGGCTTCGGAGAGCATGGCCGCTGGACCAGTTTCTCGGTCGCAAAATCCCTGACCTCAACTTTGGTTGGTATCGCCCTTCACGATGGCCATATTGAAAACCTCCAAGATCCCGTCTCGAAATACATCAAAGATCTGAAAAATTCTGCCTACGATGATGTGACCATAGAGCAATTGCTGACCATGAGCTCCGGCATCGCTTGGGATGAAACCTATACAGATCCAAACTCCGATGTGGCGCGATTCAATAACCACGTCTCAGAAGATGGCGGTTCCAACCTGGTTAGTTATATGAGCCAACTACCTCGGGCGCATCCTGCGGGTGAAGTTTGGAATTATTCAACCGGCGAAACCAATCTCATCGGAGTATTGGTTCGTGAAGCCACGGGCAAAGACTTAGCCGACTATCTGTCAGAAAAAATTTGGGCGCCTTACGGCATGCAACAGGACGCCAGCTGGTTACTCAACGAAGATGGTACCGAGATCAGCGGCTGCTGCATCCAGGCGGCTACGCGGGATTTCGCCCGTTTTGGACAATTCATCCTGGATGACGGGATGATTGATGGCGAGCGCGTAGTGCCTGACTACTGGATAGAACGGGCCACCACAAAACGCATCGGCTTTAACGACCCTGGTTATGGTTATGGCTTTCAGTGGTGGACCTATGACCATGGCGCCTTCGCCGCCCGAGGCATTTTTGGGCAAGGCATCTATATCGACCCCCAGCGTAATCTGATTATCGCCACCAACAGCAGCTGGTCCACAGCACTGGGCAACGACGGCCAAGAGAACCCAAAACGCGAGGCATTCTATCAAGCGGTTGTCGCGGCCATAGACGCGGAGTGATCGGCATCGGGGTCCCGCGGCCACAAGTACGTACGCCATGATCCCGTAGGGTCACTGGGGTCGCGAAGCGGCGCACTCTCCCGGTACTTGTACCCACCCCTACCCCTCATCATCAAATAGTACTAAAATAGTCCCAATTATTATGGGGTGAGTGTTTATGCTGAGACTCAGTAAACTAACCGACTACGGCACCGTGGTGTTGGCCCACATGGCCTCCAACCCGGAGCAACTTTATAGCGCCACGGACATCGCTCAAGCGGTCCGTTTGGCGGACCCAACCGTGCGTAAGTTATTGAAATTACTTTCCAAAGGTGGTATTACCGAGTCCCACCGGGGTGCACAAGGGGGCTATCGCTTGTCGAGAAACCCTGATGAAATCAGTGCCGCACAGATCATCGACACCCTGGAAGGTCCCATCGCAATCACCGAGTGCAGTACCGCATCGAACCACTGCTGCTTAGAAAACTCCTGCGCGCTGAGTGGTAAATGGCAAAAAATCAGCCATGCGATTCGAAATTCTCTGGAACATGTCTCTTTGGCAGACCTTGCAGCCCCAGATTTCGACCCCAAATTGAATTTGGGTAACCCACTTTCAAACTCAGCCCACGTGGCTTAGAGGGTAGTCATGTCCACAAAACAAAAAGACGTTCGAGATTTGGTGGGTCGCAAGTACGAACACGGCTTCATCACCGACATCGACGCAGACACCGTTCCACCCGGACTGGACGAGAGCGTGATTCGTCTCATCTCTAACAAAAAGAACGAGCCCGAATTCATGCTTAACTGGCGGTTGAAGGCGTTTCGTCATTGGCAAAAAATGACGGAACCACGTTGGTCTCATACCCACTTTCCACCTATCGACTTTCAAGATATTTCCTATTATTCCGCGCCAAAATCAAAAACCGATGGCCCAAAGAGTCTTGACGAGGTTGATCCAAAACTATTGGAAACCTACGACAAATTAGGAATTCCCTTACACGAAAGGGCCCGCTTGGCGGGTGTCGCCGTTGACGCTGTCTTCGACAGTGTGTCTGTTGCCACGACATTCAAAGACAAGCTCGCCAAAGCTGGTGTCATATTCTGCCCCTTCTCGGAGGCCGTTCGTGACTATCCGGAGCTCGTGGAGCAGTACTTGGGCTCTGTCGTTCCTTATCGAGACAATTTTTATGCGGCCCTCAACTCTGCCGTGTTCAGCGATGGTTCTTTTGTTTACATCCCCAAAGGGGTTCGTTGCCCTATGGAGTTGTCTACCTACTTTAGGATCAATGCCGCAAACACCGGCCAGTTCGAACGCACACTAATCATCGCCGACGAAGGCAGTCACGTGAGTTACCTTGAAGGCTGTACTGCCCCCATGCGTGACGAAAACCAGTTGCATGCTGCAGTTGTTGAATTGGTCGCCTTAAAGGAAGCGGAAATCAAATACTCCACGGTACAAAACTGGTATCCCGGTGATGAGAACGGTGTTGGTGGAATTTTTAACTTCGTGACCAAACGCGGGGATTGCCGGGGCGCCAACTCAAAGATTTCTTGGACCCAGGTTGAAACCGGTTCCGCCATCACCTGGAAATACCCTAGCTGCGTGCTCCGTGGCGAAAACTCCGTGGGCGAATTCTACTCCGTCGCGGTAAGTCACAACTACCAGCAAGCCGATACGGGAACCAAAATGATCCATATCGGCAAAAACACCTCTAGCACAATTGTCTCTAAGGGTATTTCCGCCGGTCACGGGCAAAACGCCTACCGAGGCCTAGTAAAGATACACCCCACTGCGGACCAAGCCCGTAACTACACCCAGTGTGATTCGCTATTGATCGGTGACCAATGTGGCGCCCATACGTTTCCTTACATGGAGGTAAAAAACCCTACAGCCAAAGTGGAACACGAGGCCACCACTTCCAAGATTGGCGAGGATCAGTTGTTTTATTGCCGACAACGAGGCATCGATGAAGAAGATGCAGTCAATATGATTGTGAACGGTTTTTGTAAAGACGTGTTTAAAGAACTACCCATGGAATTTGCAGTAGAAGCACAAAACTTGTTGAACGTAACCTTAGAAGGTGCGGTTGGATAATGCTGAGTATTAAAGACTTAGTCGTTGAAGTTGACGATAAAAAAATTCTTAATGGCCTCAACTTAGAGGTAAACGCCGGTGAAATTCACGCCATCATGGGACCAAATGGTTCGGGCAAAAGCACTTTGGCGAATGTGCTTGCAGGTCGTGAAGGCTACGAGGTCGTAGGCGGCAGTGTCGCCTACGATGGGCAAGATTTGCTGTCACTAGAGATCGAAGAGCGTGCCCGGGCGGGTATGTTCTTGGCCTTTCAATATCCGGTAGAAATTCCAGGGGTCAACAATGTCTACCTGCTAAAAGCCGCTTTAAACGCCCTACGCAAATCCCAAGGGGAAAGTGAGCTGGACGCCGTTGAGTTTTTGATGCTGATCAAGGAAAAAATGAAGCTGATGGACATGGATGACAGCTTTCTAAATCGTGGGGTTAACGAAGGTTTTTCCGGAGGTGAGAAGAAACGCAATGAGATTTTGCAGATGGCGGTGTTGGAACCCAAACTCGCCGTTTTGGACGAAACCGACTCTGGTTTGGATATCGATGCTTTGAAGGTCGTCGCCAACGGAGTTAATAGCTTACGTAGCCCGGATCGCGCCATGATTTTGGTAACCCACTATCAACGTTTACTGGATTACATCCAACCGGATAAGGTCCACGTTCTTTCCAAGGGTCAGATCGTGAAAACCGGTGACAAAAATCTGGCCCTGGAACTGGAAGAACGTAGTGTCAACCAGCGTGATAGGCAGGTTGCACTACTGCAGGCTTACCGCGGTCGTACCATCTGCAAGTGTCACAATCAACTTGGTAGCTTCCACGCAGGACAAACCCAGACAC